>JALUJE010000052.1 GCA_027057185.1 Helicobacteraceae bacterium
TGAGTTCGAGTGTATCCGTAGGTGTGAGGGTGAGTTCGAGTCCGCCGTTTTTAAGGTCCTGCTCATTGCTATTGCCTTGAGCATCTATGGTGCGTGCTCCGTCACTTAAGTAGCGCTCGGCATTGGCATTTACGCTGTAAAGGTCTGATGTATACCCCAGATATAAGGAGGCATCATAGGTATTATAATTACCGGCATAGAGTCCGAATGTGACAGCATCGCTTTTTTTGGTCGTAATATGGATAACTCCGGCATTGGCACCGTCCCCGCCTTGAACAATACCGCTGGATTTGATAATCTCGATACGACTGATACTCGAAGGCGCAATACTGCTGAGCAGTTGCGGTACCATGTCAATGTTGTTGAGGCGGCGACCATTGAGAAAAATGACAATATTTTCATAACCGTCCCCGATACCGTAACCGTGTAGGTCAAGTTTTTGTGTAAAGGGGTTGCCGTAAGAAGGCACGGCAATAAGAGACGTCTGCTGGTTCAAGAACTCGTAAATATTTTGTACCCGTGCTTTTTCAATATCGTCTTGCGTATAAATTTCAACGGCATCTGTGGCACTGAGCTCATCATTGTGCAATGGTGAAGAGATTACTTCAAGAGGGTACAGCTCATAGCTTGCAGCGTGCGCAAATGAACCGATTGCCAATAGGGCAATCAGTGGACATAGTAACGGTTTTTTAATCATACGTATTCCTTTAGAGGGAGGGTTGAATTTACATGTAAACTATGAGAACAAACAGAAGAAGATGTAGCGGCGGCATGGGGTGCACAATAAGACGTTGTTATGCTTTCGAGTTCCTGAGATTCAAGGAACCATAACGGGTCTTCTTCAACCAATGTCGGTATGTCGTCATCTTCGGTACATGTCTGATGGTGTAGCATTGCGACAGTCACATGGCGGGTTAAGGTTACTTGAGTGCTGTAGGCTTGAATGGCCAAAAGTGTAAAGTAGTTTTTACCAAAACCTTTGGGGCGTGACATGAAGAACCTTGATTTTTTTTGGAATTATAGCACATATCGTAGATGAGAAGATGAAAAAATTACGGGGATATAGTTGGCATCACGTGACGCCGTAGCCGAGGTGCCGATGCTACACAAGGAGATCCCTGTATAGCGGTGGTATTACTGTGCGGTGACGTTTTCGGCCTGAGGCCCTTTTTGACCTTCGCCAAGCTCATAAGTTACCTGTTGACCCTCTGCTAAAGAGATACGCCCTGGTCCGGTACTATTTACCTGACGAAAGTGTACAAAAACATCTTTTCCGCCGTCATTTTGCTGGATAAATCCATAGCCTTTTTCTTCATTGAACCATTTTACCGTGCCATTAAGCAATTCTGCCATATTCTGTTACCTCTTTGTATATATTGAAACCATCTATAATTCGCATATAGATGCTTCGTTGCTAAAGATTATAGCGACTTTTTGTAATATTGCGGTTAGCGTGTACGATCCTTATGCCGTGTGCCCCCACACAGCATCGGTGCTGCAGCATAATGAAACGTTGTGAAATGAAGTATGCTACAATCATACGAACAGATAACACTACGGATTAGCGTGGTAAAACTGAGATTGAATTATCGGCGGTAGTCATAGATGAAACACTCCCATTTACAACAAGTGGTTGCTTACATGCAATCTTTTAAACGTATCGGTGCCATTCACCGAGTATCGAACCATGTGATTAAAATCGTTTTCGATCGTCATGAGATTTTCTATTTCAATATGCAGCGATCTAATGCTACCATTTTTACATGTCATAAGGAAATTGAGCGTTCTAAAATATTTCAGGCACCATTTGATGTGATGCTGGCAAAACGGTTTGAGCGTAGTAGCATTGAGTCTATTGTCTTGCATAACAACGACAAAATTATTCGTATCAAGGCATCACAAAGCGGTACATACAAAGCATCTTCAGCACTATTGCAACTGGAATTTACCGGTAAATATACCAATGCCATTATTCTAGATGATCGGGGTGTTGTGCTTGAGGCGTTGCGCCATATTGACGAAAGTGTCTCTTCCCGATGTGTCAAAGTGGGTGAGACACTCGAGGATCCGCCCCCGCCTTGCTATCTGCCCAAAGCATACCCTTTAGAAGATGTACGTGACTTTCTTGAAGAGAATTACCGTCATGAGCAAGAACAAAAGCTGTCAGTATTGAAGCAGCAGAAGCTCAAAATACTCCAACAGCGTCTGGAGAGACTTCAGGCACATTATGATGCTTTAGAAAGTGAAGCATCCTTACGCCAGCAAGCTGAGAGGTATCGTCATATTGGACATCTTATTGTGACAAATTTACATACTATCCGTCCGTTTTCTTTACATGTAGAATTACAAGACTATGACGGTACAACGCTGTCGTTGGAGCTTCCCAAAGCCTTTTCCAGTGCCAGTGCCATGAAAGAGTATTACTTTAAGCTAGCTAAAAAGAGGATGCAACGTGCCAAAAATCTGCATATTGAACGGGAAAATCTTGAAGGAAAAATTCGTTATATACGGCATTTTATACATACGGTAGAGCAGGCTCAAGAGAGTGAGTCCATTATGGCACTGTTCCCCCAAAAGACAAGCCGACATAAGCAGGAGAGAGGTAATGACATGATTGAAACCTTTTTTATTGAAGGCTATAAAGTGCTGTTGGGCAAAAATGAGCGGGGAAATATTGCCCTGCTGCAGCGTGCCAAAGCTCGTGATATCTGGCTGCATCTTAAAGACCGTCCTTCGGCGCACGTCATTATTGTGACCGACAAACAAAATGTACCGAAGCAGGTTATTGAACGCGCAGCAGCGTTGTGTGTCAACTTCTCGGTATTTGAAAGAGGTGATTATCTTGTCGATTATACTCCCAGACGCGAGGTTAAAATTCAAGAAGGAGCTAATGTTTTGTATTATCATTACAATACAATCTCTGTTAGTAAGAGTTAGCTATAATACCTGTGAGATAAACAATCGGCAAAGGAGCAGTGATGGCAATCTCAGGACCTATTGGAAATGCTATTTATGTCAATCAGCAGACTGCAACGGTTGCCAGTGAGAAAAATTCCCTTCAAAACAGGGTTGAGATTCAAAATATGGCAGCAGCAAATGCTTCGAATGCCAAGACCAGAGAAATTGAAGAGGTGCGCCCCACCGAAGAGATTCACAAAGTCGATCCCGATCGTGAACACCACAATCAGCGTGCCAAAGAGGAAGCCCCTGGGGAAAAAGAGTCTCAAGAAGCGCCCAACGAGGCAGATGATCACGATGAGACGAGTTCATCTGAAGGGAAACGTTCCATGCACCGTCTCGATATTACGGTATAGTTAACGCGCAATTATTTTTGCTTTGAGTTGGCGAAACTCCTTATCGGTAATGATGCCCTCTTTTTTCATGCCATAGAGTTTGGCAATCTCATCGCTAACCGATGCAGATGTTTGCGGTGTCGTACGCGGTATGAGCTTTTTTTTATCGGCATCTATGGCGAGTTCTGAACCGCTTAGAAAGGTTTGTGAAATTTCGTGGAGTGCCGGGTCTTCTGCTATCTTCTGCATGGTAAAGGTGCCGTTTTCTTGAGGGAGAATACGAATAAAATATGTGTGATGCTTCTGCAAATCAAGTGCAATACTCTGTTCTAAAATACCGTTGGCAACTGCTCGAAACTTGGCATGACCGGCTTTAACATAGACCGGAGCATACTCTCCGCCTCCTAAAATGTAGGGTATTTTTTCGTCATCGACATTGAGTCGATAGGTGGGGGTATTGTGTCCGTGAACCAAAGGGCGATAGAGATAGACTAAAGCACCTTCTTTGGAGACGGTTGCCGGTGCAAAGGGTTGTTTTTGTGCACAAGATATGAGAACCAAAGGGAGTGGAATCAGAAGAAAAAAGGTGAAAAATATACGCATACAGATGCCTCCAAGTAGATAATTTACATGTAGATTATAGCGAAAGATTTTCAAAGGTATTTAGCCCGATTTTTGTTTTTAATAGTATAATCGTAAAAATGAAATGTTTGGGGATGGTATGGCAGTAGATAAAGAGCGTATTGTAACGGGAGCACTTCTGGTAGGAGGGGTTTACCTTATTGGTGTGATTGACAGCTTTTTTTTAATGTGGCTCTTTTTGGGAGCGGTATACATGCTTGCTTTTTATGAGGCGATGAAGCTATTTAGACTTCGTAACAATGCCCTCTTTTTTTATGCGTTGCTATTGTGGATTGTGGCAAGCTTTTATCCGTATGGCGATGACCTGTTTGTCATTGCAGGTGTCATTTTTGCCTCGATTGTTGCCTATACCCAACGACTGGAATGGCGCTATTTTAAGCCCTTTCTTTATCCGACGGCGGGGATGCTTTTTATTTTAAGTCTCTATCAGGAGTACAGCATGACAGCCATGTTATGGCTGCTGGTAGTGGTTGCTTTTACCGATATTGGCGCATACTTTGTCGGTAGAAGTATCGGGAAACGATCTTTTTGTGAGACCTCACCTAAAAAGACGCTTGAAGGAGTGGTGGGCGGCGTCATTTTAGCAACGTTGGCAGGAACGTATGTTGGGGTATCCCTTATTGATGTTGAAA
>JALUJE010000053.1:0-10687 GCA_027057185.1 Helicobacteraceae bacterium
TGGATGGCACCGTTTTGGGTAAAGCTGCTATCGGTATTGTTATGTTCTGATGAGATGTAGCAGCCGACTCTACCATTAAGACGCTGGCTTCGATAGGCATCGACGGTATCACAATCTTGTCCCGATAGAAAATCTCGTGCTGTTGTATGGTGTGTCATATATGCCGGATCAAAATCGACCCGGGTCCACATTCTGTCATCAACGTTAAGGCGATATTTACCGACATTGGGAAACTTATAGGGGATTGCTCCACTTTTACCCTGAACCAGATTCAGTGGCAAGTGTGTATTGAGAATGTCATTACAGTTGGCGTTAATACTCGGATTATCGGGATTCCAAAAAAATGTTGCATTGATCTCTTTGGCATAGACCGTATAGTTTGGCGTTGGTGTAATGTTAAAGTGATTGGTCGCATTGAAATCGAAACGGTAATAATAGCCGGCGGCAACATCAATAGGGTCTTGTGCCGGTGCAGAGGCGTTGGTTTCGTACCCATATTGTCTGGAGAGATTGCGAGGAATATTGGCTGTATTGTTGTAATTAGTGCCATTGTCGTTCATCGTAATCATAACCGCTTCGGGTCGAATGGAGAAGTTGTCGCGCGAACAGGTTGCAACGGCATAGTGATTAAACATACATGCAAAACATGCCTGCGAACTTGGGTCGCTGCCACAATCGCCACTTGCGGCACACTTGGAATGTTTGGCGCTATTGTAAAGGTTGTGAAGCGATTGAAAGGTTAGGTGATCATTACCGACGGTGGTTGCACTCCAATTACCAATAATGGCGGATGTGTTATCTTCAGTAAAATGCCACACTCTAAATGCCGCATTTTTGGCTGCTGAAGCATAAAAATTTGGTGCAAGTGTTGGAATGGGAGATTTATTGACCGTCGGCGTCGTGAGGGAAGGTACAAAAATACGCTGTGAAATGGCAGCGCCGGGGTCATTACATGTTGAGGTGTTAATGTCGCCAAAAGCGTTGGCATTGATAATGTCGACCAGCACGGTTGTGTTAAAGTCAAAGTCGGGTTTTAGATTATAAATTTTACTGACAGGATCGGCTTTGTAGAGCACCAGGTCAACATTGTAAGGTTGTTGTGCTACCTGAGTTAAAAGATTGTTGTAATAACCACTGCTACCGTTGCGCGAGGCATTGAGACCACGGTCAATAACATTGAAGGCTCCCCATTTTGGTATGTAGCTGTTTGAAGGCGGACAGCGTGGTACTTCCAGCCCTAGGGTATATTCATACGGTATGGGAATGGTACCGCCGGGAGGGATAATATAGTAATTTAATTTCATATTGGTCGAGATATTTGCTTCCCCCGAGTAGGCGAAGGGATCCAGATCAAACTTGGTGTACATAAACTCTGCAGAACTCAAAATACCGCTGGCATCTTGTGTATAACCGTTCGCTTCTTTCCCCAGACCGACCCGAACATTACCGTTGTGGTTACAGACTCTGTTACCGACATCGCTACCGGTGTAGTCACAGCTTCCGGAATCTTCCGCGTACGGCGTAGTGCTGTAAATGCGACTGTTGGGAGTGGAGATATAGGTTGTATTGGGGATATAGCGTATTTTAGAAGTATTGAGATCGCTGAACAAAGAGATGCCACGAACCGGAAAATCTGATTCGGTACTACGCAGATAAAAGCTTGCTTCAATAGGATCGGACGTCACATATCCCGTAATTGTTGGAAATTTGGAGTTGTTATTCTCTTTAGAGAGGTAGCGACCATTTTGTTTGTAGCTGTAGTCGTAACACAGTTGCGGTGCGACCAGCTCCGTTTCAAAAGCAATCATAGACGGCCAGTAGGTATCTCGGGCGTTCCCGGTATTGGAAGTTTCAAAATAAAATTCCATGGTGCTTTGTTTGGGAATAAGATAATTTCCAATATTATAGGTATGAATGTCAATACCGTTATTGTTAATCAATTCGGGAAACCGTGTACCGCTGCTATTGATGGAAGAGTTAAAACTGTTGTTACTTCCTGTGGGAAGGGCAACGCGATTGCCGTTATTGTAGTCAATGGTACTTAAAATATCACCTTCAATATTTTTGTCGCCTTCTGCTGTAAAGACAGAGACACTGGAGGTAATGTTGGTTTTGTTTGGGGTGTAAAAACCGGTGACATCAATTTCCAGATGGCTCGGTCCTCCATATACATCGGCTTGAATCTGTTTCCAGCCGTCAAATATGGAAAAGCTTCGAAATTTTTCGGTAGTACTTAAGCTGTCCTCATAAATGACAACAAGGGTCCATGCACCGTACAGACCCAACCCGTCATTTTTACCTTCACTGATCAAAACATCGGCAACGACGTAATGACCGGCAGTCCACCCATTAGTTTTGAACAGGTCGGTGACATCGGTAAATGCGGCATAACTGACCAAATCATCGGTGCCGGCATCATGCATGTAGTCGAGTACCGTAGGGGTGAGTGTGGTAAAATTAAAATCATCATAGGCGCCATTGCTGCGTCCCAGTTTGACGTTCATATTGGTCGTAAAATCATTTTCGTGTACAATGGCCTGCCAATACAGACCAACCCAGGCAATGGTTGCACCCGGAGGCATTTCAAGCTCAGCTGCAGTGGAATTGTTGGTATTGGGGGCAAGCTGATACTCACATAAGAAGTACTCATCATTGGTTTTTGAAGCATCGCTGATGAAAGGACCGTTGGTATATGTATCGCACATGTTACCGCTAAGATCATATCCGGCATTGTCGGAAGGGGTTTGTGTCGGTGGTACCAAGACGGTATTGCCAATAGTTTTCATGGCACCTTTTAAATAGAGCTGCTTACGTAGAACGAAATCACGATAATTTTCATTAACAGCATCACTGACGGTCACCGTGACCGTAGCGGTAGCGTTCAAGGTTCCGGTGAGATCTTTGACTTCATAAACTAGGGTATCGACACCGGCATATCCGGTGTCAGGGCTGTAGAGTAATTTACCGTCTACGACGCTAGCCGTACCGTGAGTGGGTGGTGTAGTGATGTGTAGCGTTGAAGCTTGTGTACGTGTATCGTTAGCTAAAACGTCAATGAGTTTGTTGGCATTGTGCGGTACCAAAGCGACATCATCTTGCACACTAAAGGGTGCGACGGTGAAGGCAAAATCAATAGTATAATTCTGACTGGTGCTAAGCCTTCGTTCTAATGCAACAACAATCTGTTGTCCGGCAGCAACATTGATGTTTGGGGACGCTTTGTTGTAAGTATTATTTTGATTACTCCATAAATTGGCACCACACCCGTTTTTAATAAACAGAGAGTTAGCATTACCTCCAACTTCGGAGTTCACCTGAATGGTACCGGGAACCTGAGGGGTAAAGTGGTAGTAATAGGTGGTGTTTCCTGTAATAGTGCCGTTGTCTGAATCTGTAGCGGAGGTATTGGTATTATCCAGATTGGCTATAGTATTGCCCGGACAATCTGACGCTTCAAAGGTGAGGTCTAAACGGAACTCTTTTTGCGTATTCCAGCGTCGTTCAATGGCGACAGCAATTTGCTGTCCGGCAGCAACCGTGATTTTGGGAGAAAATTTATCGTTACCATTGCCAGTGTCATTCCATAAGTTGGCACTGCATCCATCTTTAATAAACAGAGAGTTATAAGTACCGTCAACCCATGAATCTACTTGAACGGTACCGGAAACTTGTGGCGTAAAATGGTAGTAGTAGGTAGTGTCTCCAGGAATGGGATCGCCCTCCCAGTCGGTAGCATCTGTGGTCGTATTCTCAAGGTTTACGATGGTATTACCGGGGCAAAGAAGACGTGAATCGCTCACTGCATCAGCGGTAAAGGTCAATCCGATCCAGTACTCTTTTTCCGTACCCCAACGTCGTTCCAGAGCAATGACGATCTGTTGTCCGGCAGCAATAGTGATGCTAGGCGATGATTTGTCATTGCCATCACTGGTATCATCCCATAAGCTGGCACCACAGCCATCTTGAATAAACAGAGAATTGTAAGCGCCATCCACCCAGGAATCCACCTGAATGGTACCAGAAACCTGCGGGGTAAAATAGTAGTAGTAGGTAGTGTTTCCCGGAATGCGGTCAAACTCTTCATCGTAGGCACTGTTGAGTGCTCCATCGAGCTTTACCACGGCATCTCCAGGACAGACGGTAATATCTGCATACAGTGCAGTGGCGGTAAAAAAGAGTAAGAATATTGGGATTTGAAAAAAAGAGATTAAAAATTTCATGTGTTGTTCCTCTTTAAGATGACCAAGTACCATTAGTAGTATCGGTCATTTACATGTATTTATAAATGAATCTTCTAATTATAACCCTAATTTTACTTTACTATGCCTCAAATTTCAAATATAATTTACCGATAGATCGCTATCAAAATCTGTTATGAGAGTAGTTTTGCTTGAGAATATGCCTGTTCAACAGCTGCCATACAGCCTTGTCGTACGGCGGCTTTTTCAAGTGCGGCGTAGCCGGCAGCAGTAGTGCCTCCGGGACTCATGACACGGTCTTTGAGCAGTGCGGGATGCTGCTGTTGAATGAGGCTGCCAAAGCCCTCAAAAAGTCCCCGCATGAGTGTCATGGCATCATCGCGTTTGAGTCCTTGTTTCACAGCGCCGTCGGTAAGCGCTTCAGCAACAAGGGCTAAATAGGCTGGACCGCTTCCGGCGAGTGCTGTGGCAATATCGAGCTCTTTTTCACTGTCAAGCCAGAGGGTGGATCCGATGGAGGAGAACAGGGCGCATGCCTCCTCTCTACGGCATGTTTCACCCGTAAGCGTGGTCATAGATTTTCCGAGTGTAGCGGCAAGATTGGGCATTGCTCTGATATAGGCATCGGCATCAATATGGTGCTGAAGTGTCTTTAGCGAGGTTCCTGCCAACACAGAGTAGAGGCTTGCGGCGTGACCACGAAGAAGCGTACGCATGTGGCTAATATTGGCAGGTTTGACACAGAGAATGAGTGTTTTTCCGCTAATGTCAAATCCCTCTAGGGCCGCTTTAGTAATGGTGATCTGTAGCGACGCTTCAAAAGTGTCGAGGTTCTTGCGGCTGCGACCGACAACCTCGATGGCATACTCCTTTTTAAGACCTTGTGCCAATGAGAGCGCCATGGCTCCATTACCGATAAATGTGAGTGTTTTAGACATGCTAGTCTCCTGTAACAAGGTAAAAAGGATGCGTGAGATACCAGATTAAATTGAAGTATTATACAATATTTTATTTTCTTTGGCTAGAATAGCACTAATTTTAATATGATGGTGTCAGCAATGCTCAAAACTACAATGCTCGTTCTCTCGGTGCTACTCTTTTTTACCGCATGTCAAAAAGAGGAACCCGAGTACAATAAACCGGCGATTTATTGGTATCAGCAGATGGTGAAAGCCGTTTCCAATACCATGCTTGAAAAGGCAGATGGGTACTACAGTTCGCTTCAAAGTGAGCATATTGCCTCTCCACTGCTAAAAGATGCAACGCTCATTATGGCACAGGCTCATATGGATAATGAAGAGTATCTGCTGAGTGACCATTTTTTAAATGAATATCTACGACGCTATGCTACTGAGAGTGAGCAGGATTATATTGAGTATTTGCGAATGCGGGCAAAATATTTGGCACTGCCCAATGCCTCGCGTGATCAGGGACTCATTGCCAATGCTATTGTAAGCGGTGAGAACTTCAAGCGAAAGTATCGGCACTCGCAGTATTATAGTCTAGTCGATACCATGGTAACCCGGCTCTATATTGCCGATGCCGTATTAAATGAGAATATTGCCAAGCTCTATGAACGACTGGACAAACCTAAAGCTGCAGCATATTATCGCAATATTAAGCCCGAGCCGTGGATTAACTGGAAGCAGATAGCACCCGCGGACGTACCCTTGTATCGCAGTGTATTCGAAGGTGATGGTGCACAGAGTTGGTATGCTTTTTTGATTCCCGATACCCAAAGTGTTGTCTCGCGACATGCCGACGATTAAATTAATGAAATTACATGTAAATTCTAGGATACTATAAATGCCACTAAACAGTTACGGAGATTTTCCACAAACCCTTCCCATTATTGCTGAAGAAGAGATCTTTTTATACCCTTTTATGATTTCACCGCTCTTTTTGAGTGATGAAAGCAATATCAATGCCGCCACCAGTGCCATAGAGAACGACTCTTTGGTTATTGTCTGTCCCACCAAACCGCATAGTGATGGAAGTCACCGTTTTGATACTATTTATGATGCGGGTGTGATCGGTTCGATCATGCGCAAGGTGTCACTGCCCGATGGTCGCATCAAAATTCTGTTTCAGGGACTTGCCCGCGGTCGGGTACTTGAGGAGGTCGATGGAGCGCATTAT
This sequence comes from Helicobacteraceae bacterium, assembly GCA_027057185.1. Classification (GTDB taxonomy): domain Bacteria; phylum Campylobacterota; class Campylobacteria; order Campylobacterales; family Sulfurimonadaceae; genus QNZR01. The sequence continues at coordinate 6,339 of JALUJE010000053.1, forward strand.
CTTCAGGGAGTTGTTTCGATTATTGAACCCAAATCAAGTGAATCGCTCAAAATGGATGCGATTTTGGAAGTCGTTCGTGAAAAAGTACGAACACTGTCACAAATCAGTAATTATTTTCCACCTGACTTGCTACGTACTATTGAAGAAAATCATGAACATAACCGTATTGCTGACCTAATTTGTAGTTCTATTAAACTTAAAAAAGATCAAGCGTATCAGCTTTTTATTGAAGCCGATGTGGAACAGCGGTTTTTAATGCTGATTGATTACCTCATAGAAGAGATTGAAGCCAACAAGCTGCAAAAAGAGATTCGTTCCAAAGTGCATACAAAAATCGAGCAGGTTAACAAAGAGTATTTTTTAAAAGAACAGCTCAAACAGATTCAGCGGGAACTTGGTGCCGATACGCAACGTGAGGAAGAGATTGAGGCCTACCGGGATAAACTTGAAACAAAAAAAGAGTACATGAGCGAAGAAGCGTACAAAGAGACGCACAAGCAGATAGAACGGTATGCACGAATGCATCCTGATTCGGCAGATGCCAGCATGATACAGAGCTATCTGGAGTGGGTGTTGGAGATTCCGTTTGGCGTGCTTGCAAAAAAACCGCTCAATATTCATGATGTTGAGACGCAGTTAGACAGTGACCATTTTTCACTGACCAAGCCCAAAGAGCGTATTGCTGAGTTTTTCTCCGTCAAAGAACTTTTGGAGCTTCGCGGTCTTCAAGATCGTGAGGGTAATGGAGCGATTTTATGTTTCGTCGGTCCTCCGGGTGTGGGAAAAACTTCATTGGCGAACTCTATTGCCGAAGCACTCAAGCGTCCTTTGGTGCGCATTGCTCTTGGTGGGCTTGAAGATGTCAATGAACTGCGGGGACACCGACGTACCTATATTGGTGCAATGCCGGGACGTATTGTACAGGGATTGATTGATGCCAAAAAGATGAATCCGGTTGTCGTACTCGATGAGATCGATAAAGTAGGACGATCTCAGCGCGGTGATCCGACTGCGGTACTGTTAGAAATTTTGGATCCCGAACAAAATAATCACTTTCGGGATTACTATCTGAATTTCAGTATTGATTTAAGTCAGGCTATTTTTATTGCAACGGCAAATGATTATGGTGCCATTCCCGCACCGCTACGAGATCGTATGGAATTTATTCATATTAGCAGCTATACACCGCAGGAAAAATTTGAGATTGCCAAACGCTACCTCATCCCTCAAGAACTTAAAAAACATGGACTCAAAGCCCGTGAACTCAAGATTACAAAAGCAGCACTGGTGGAGATTGTTGAAAAATATACCCGTGAAGCCGGTGTCAGAAATTTACGACGTCGTATTGCCGATATTACACGCAAGTCAGCCAAAATAATTTTAGAAGATGCTACCATCAGTAAAATTACTGTCAATCTCAAGAATCTGAAAACTTTTTTGGAGAAGACGGTATTTGAAATTGAGCCGAGTAACGGTGTGGCACAACTGGGTATTGTTAATGGATTGGCATGGACCTCGGTCGGTGGTGATGTCTTAAAAATAGAGACTATTAAGATACGCGGCAAAGGAACCTTGAAACTGACCGGAAGTCTGGGTGATGTTATGAAGGAGTCGGTACACATTGCGCTTAGTGTTGTCAAAACACTGATAGATGCAGGCGATTTACATGTAGATCACGGCATTATTCCTAAAACATTTAAAGAGAAAGAAGAAGATACAATCATTGATGCCAGCGAAGTGTACAAACGTTACGATCTGCATGTACATGTTCCCGCCGGTGCTACACCCAAAGATGGTCCTAGTGCCGGTATTGCCATGGCAACGGCGATTGCCTCCATATTGAGCAATCAAAAGGTTCACGCCGATATTGCCATGACCGGAGAACTTTCACTTGTTGGTGACGTATTGCCCATTGGAGGTTTGAAAGAGAAGCTGATTGCAGCGCATCGCGCTAAAATGACTAAAGTGCTGATTCCACAGAAAAATTACGAACGAGATCTAGATGATGTTCCCCCAGAAGTGATGCAAAATGTCGACATCCTTCCCGTTAAACGAATAGAAGAAGTATTACAGATTATGCTGGTACCGCGTTAAAGTGATGTCCATCGCATAATTTTACACATGACGTCTTTTTCACGAATCGGTTTCATGAGAAAATCATTGGCACCCGATTCGAGCGCTTCGCTCTTTTTTGTCTCGTCCGTAGTCAGAACAATGACGGGAATGGCTCTAAAGCTTTCATCGGCTCGCAAGACTTTAAGCATCTCAATACCTCCCATAATCGGCATGATAATGTCGAGCAATACAATGTCAATATCGGGGCGTTCTTTTAAAACGGCAAGGGCATCAGCACCATTAGAAGCTTCAATAATTTCGTCAATAATATCGGATTTTCGTAACATGGATTTCAGAAGCTTCAGATTGATCATATCATCATCGACTGCCAAGATTTTGAGCTGTTGGGGTACCATTAGGAAGCCTTTGTCTGATTAATATATTTCTCGAAAACGCTGCGTAAAGATTCTTTGTTAATAATATTGGGTATGACTTCGTGTACATAGAGTGCATCATCTTCTTCTAGTGCGGTTGTCGCATCGGTTAGCATCAGTAATGCAGTGTCACTCTTGCCCTGTTTAAGGAGATTGCTGAGTGTTACAAGATCGACATTATTAAGTTCTTTGTCAAAGAGTGCTACTTGAAAGTGTTTCTTCTGAAGCATGGAGGTAAATTCGGTAATATTACGGACACTTTCATAACTATAGCCGAGATTATCGAGAATTCTACAAAAGAGTTTATCTTCTAAAAGCGTCTTCTTGGCAATGAGAATATCGGCATCGTACGGTCGTTCTGAACGTTCAGGTGGTTCTTGTGGTGCTGGAGGAACTGTTGCTTCTACACTTTCTGCTTCTTTGGGAGTTTCAGCTGAAGGTGCGGGGAGAATTGTTTCTGTGATGTTCTTGTCAGCTGTTTCTTTTTCAGCATGCTGTGATGCAATAGCGCGATTACTGATAAACATATTTAAAATAGAGATAATTTCGGTACGAACCAGAGGTTTGGTAGTATATTCATCCATACCTGCCTCCATAAAGCGTTCTCTATCTCCTTTGAGGGCATTGGCTGTCAGAGCAATGATGGGAACGTGAGGCAGATTATTGTCTACCTCATAATCTAAAATCTCCATCGTGGCCTCAATGCCATCGAGTACGGGCATCTGAATATCCATGAATATAATGTCAAAATCAGCTGTTTTACGCTGTTCGAAAGCCTCGAGACCATTATTTGCTAAGGAGACGGTGAGTCCCAGATCTTCGAGCGTCTTTTGAATCAGTTTTTGGTTGATGATATTATCTTCCGCTACTAAAACATCGGCACGAAATCTGGTGGCACGGGACTGCGTCTGTTTTCGTTGTGCTTCTTTTAAATCTTTTTTACTGGTAAACTCTTCAACATCATAGGATTGAATAATATTTCTAATTTTTGTACCGTTGATGGGTTCATATATCACTTTAAAGAGATCAAGATCCATGGTATCGATTGTTTTCATATAAAGTGATTTGGTAATGAGGACTACTTCGGCCGGGGAGTTGACATACTGTTCGAGTTCCTCTTTAGTGGTAAAATCAAAATCAATAAAGAGCAGATCATAGTTAATCTGTGTTTGAAGATTTTGCAGCTCTTCAAGAGAAGTAAAGCGCTGAAAGTTGACACCATAACAACGAAGATACTCTTTAAGGTATTTGTGATGCGCTTTCTCTTTAGTGTCGGACTCCAATATGGCGACATTAATATTGGTGTAGACGCCTAAGACACTCTTTTCAAGTGTCTCCAGCTCTTCAAATTCCAGAGTAAAGAAGAAGGAAGTGCCATATTCAGGAGAACTTTCAAGGTCGAGTTGACCGCCCATTAGTTCAATAAAACGGCTTGAAATGGTCAGCCCAAGACCGGTACCGCCGTATTTTCGGGTAATGGAGGTATCAGCCTGAGAAAAGGCATCAAAAATTTTTGCTTTTTGTTCGGGTCCAATGCCGATACCGCTGTCATTGACCTCGAAGCGAATTTTGACCCGGTTGGGTTTGTCACAAGGTTCACGTCGAATATCGACATGAATATCGCCGTTATTGTTGGTAAATTTAATGGCATTACTCAAGAGGTTAATAATGACCTCTTTAATCTTGGTTGGATCCCCCTTAATAGGGCGTTCTAAGGTGGGGTCAATAAAGCATGAGAGATTAATATGTTTCTCGGAGGCACGTACGCCATAGACTTCGACGGCACTTTCAAATTCATCGGTGAGATCGAAGGCGATCTCTTCAATATCGAGCTTATTGCTCTCTATTTTGGAGAGATCG
>JALUJE010000053.1:10697-13475 GCA_027057185.1 Helicobacteraceae bacterium
TTAAGCAATTCGGTAAACCCGACAATGCCGTTAAGCGGCGTACGAATTTCATGAGACATGTTGGCCAAAAACATTGATTTGGCTTCGCTGGCATCAACAGCGTACTCTTTATCACGACGGGTTTGTTCAATAATACTTTCAAGTATAATATATGCCTGTTCGGTGCCTTTGGCAGTATCGAGATTAATATCTTTGGCAATCAGTTTTGATTCCTCATCGACACTGTCTTGAGCAACACGTTTCAAAACGGATTCGAGCGTTTTAATGCTTCGGGTAATGCCACGAGAGACAATGTAGCCGACAATGGCAATTAAAAAGGTAATGACCCAGATGGTTACGGCAATGATGAGTACCTGAAGTTCTTGATCTTTAATGATTTGGGCACGTTTGTCCATGGCATTTAGCAATACGTCTTCGACCTCGTTAAAGAGTAGAATCTTTTCTGTTAAGGTTGTAAACCAGACGTGAGGGTCGGTAGTAAAGCTATTTTTTCCCAAGGATTGCAGTATGGCTAAACGTTCTTCGGTGACATGGTTAAATCGTGCGACACCCTGAGCACTTGTCAGTAGATTGGTTACTTCGGATTTAACCGCTGGATTAATTAAACTTCTGTAGGCAAGGGTGTCGGTTTTGTCAATGAGATAAAACCATTTCATTAGCTCTGTATTATTTAAAGGGCTTGCTTTTGTGAGGAGATAAGCAATAAATCCCCGCTCTTGTGCACTGTATTCAGTTGCCTGTAAAAAGGAATAGTATGTAGAGGAGACAGAGGTAATCTCTTCTTCGATATGAAAAGAAGGATCCGTACCCAACAGGTCAATATAATGCTCAATAATATGACTGTAAGCATCATAGAAAACGGTATTAAAATCAGCGGTTTTGCTATCGACGAGCTGACGAGCATTTTGAACGGTTTTAAAAAGTTCAGTACTTTGTTGTATCTCATCGCAGCGCTTGCAGGTTGCTTGTTCTGGAGTATGTGTATGTACATCTTCTGCTTTGGCGTAATGCATATAGGCTTCAAAACTCTGGTCAACAAGTTTTCGCTGAGTTTGAAGTTTATGTAACACTTCTTTAGTAGGATGCCCAAGATACATGGCGGAGATGCCACGTTCTTTGGGTAGATTAATCAAGAGCGCATCAAGGTAGCGGCTCTGTTGAAGTTTCTGCTGCAGTGTTTCTGCATTTCGATAGCTGGTATAAGAGTTGTAAACATGATAGCTGGCAAGTAGTAGTAAAATAATAATAGGAACAAGACTAATCAGTCGCAGTCTGTTTTTAATTCCAAAGTGCATTATTTTTCCTTTGTTATAGTTGTTTTACATAATGAAATAGCTGATTGACAGCATGTCGGGCTTCTTGGGTTGAGTGACTTTTGATGAGTTCTTCCAAAGTTAATGAGATATCGTCAATGCGCAAGTTGTCACTCACTCCCTTAAGCTCAAGTGCTAATGTTTTGTAACGGAGCATATCGTCATGGTTTAATGCGCTTTGAAAGGCGTCTTCTTGTGTTAAGGTCTGCATAATAAAATCATTTTTGAGTTCGGTAATGAAATCTGGGTCAATACCGAGTTCGTAAGCTGCTTTGGATTGATTGTAATGAATATCTCGATAGGGTTCTATATCTTCTTCTATTGTTTGGGTATCATTAGCCATATCTGTTTGATCAGATTCTTGGAATGTATCGGAATGGATCGTATCATGGTTAATGGCAATTTCAAGAGCGGGTAATGTTTCATCTTTCTTTACGAGTGTATCAAAACTGTAGAGTTCATCGTCGTTCTGATCGGACTCATCCGTATCAACAGGCATTGCTACCGATGGTTCATGATGTTCTTTGACATCCAGTCGGTACAGGTCATCGTTCTCTTCATCTGGCGTATTGTCATCAGAAATAGTGGCAGAGGGTGCTGGATCTTCGGTAAGTGGCGTTGAAGTTGGAGTGACATCACTATCTGAGTCTATCTCTTTGCCGTCAAGTTTGGCAATCGTATTGTAAAAATATTTGAGATAGGTTCGTGCCTCATCAATATCATGGGTAGTATTGAGTAGCGTGAGTACCTCAAACGAGTCATCAATACGTAAATTGGCAGCGACTCCTTTGAGTTTATGTGAGAGGTTTTTAATATTATCAAAATTCTGGTCTGAAATGGAGGCAAATAACTCCTCTTTAAACTCATAAGCCTGTGTAATAAAATCCCCAATAAATTCTTCAATTAGATCTACAGGTAATCCCAGTTCATCAGCGGCAATCTGCGGCGTATATTGGTAGTGCAAATCAACATTGAGATGCTGTTGCAGCAGGTGCTCTTCTTCAGGATTAAGGTTGTGGGCTGTACTCGATGTCGTAGGCAGTGTCGAATGTTTGGTTTTCTCATGAAGAGAATCAGGAGTTGGCGGTGCCTCAAATACCGGTATTTCAGGGGTAGTCGTGTTGTGCGGTGTTTCTGAAATATCAGCTAGGAACGGAGATTCCGGATTGTAAATGGCAGAGTCTTGTTGGGTTTCTAAGGTGTCAAAGTCACCATATTCAGGGACATCCAGAGGATCAGGTTCGACCAGGGTAGTGGGTTCCATTTCATCAAACTTCGGTAGTTCATCGGGAATGTGCTGCTGCGTTTCAAGCGTTTCAACCGATGGTATGGTATCGCCATCATGTAAACTTTTGAGATGGAGAAGTTCCACAAGATAAGCGGGTTCACCGGGACGGTCTTTGAGATAAACGGTACTGATGTTAAGCGTTGCAGAAAAGGTTTTGTCATTGGCAGAAACAAGTAC
>JALUJE010000054.1 GCA_027057185.1 Helicobacteraceae bacterium
CATTACAGATCAGTACAAAAGAAGCGAAAACAATTATTACCCGCTACTTTGAGACGTTTCCAACGGTTAAGCACTATTTTGCTTCTATTGTCGAGACGACAAAAGAGCAGGGGTATGTCGAGACGCTTTTAAAACGCCGTCGCTATTTTGACTATACCAAAGCCACTCCGATGCTCAAAGCGGCATATGACCGAGAAAGTGTCAATACCGTTTTTCAGGGTAGTGCTGCAGATGTCATTAAACTTGCCATGAACAAAATTCATAGTCTCATCAAAGAAGAGCAACTGCCTGTTACGATGCTATTGCAGATTCATGATGAGCTGATTTTTGAAGCGGACAAGAAAACATCAGAATCACTGGCATTACGTTTTCAAAACATTATGGAGCACATATATACTCTGCATGTTCCCCTGAAAGTATCGTGTAATATGGGAAAAACTTGGGGCGAATTAAAATAAGCTTTACGAAAACAGTGCTTAAGTTAATATTATAAGATGATTAGCAAACGGTGAATACAATACGATAATACTACGAGTAAAGCGAGTACTAATGAAACAGCTTTTTAGATTACTGGGTTCTATGAAGACTATGGCAGTGTTGATGCTGATATTTGCCATTGCGATAGGGTATGCCACATTTATTGAAAATGATTATGGAACCATGACGGCAAAGGCAGAGGTCTATAATGCTCTTTGGTTTGAGTTGTTGTTAGTGTTCTTGTCTTTCAATCTTATATATAATATTATTCAATATAAAATGTACCAAAAGCAGAAATTTTTAGTCTTTTTGTTTCATGTTTCGTTCTTGGTGATTCTTCTGGGCGCGGCAGTAACGCGTTATATTGGCTATGAAGGTATGATGCATATTCGTGAAGGCGAAACTAGCAATACTATGGTCAGTTCAGACAGTTATGTGAGTATTAGCGTTAAAGATGCTGAAGAGACGCAGATGAAAGAAGAGCCGATTTTACTCTCAAAATACTCTAACAATCACTTTGAAACGACGGTAGATGACGTACATGTAAATTTGGTGGACTATATTCCCAATGCTGCTTATGTTTTGGTCGATGACCCCAACGGAGGCGCCATTCTTAATCTCATGATTACCAACGCTCAGGTACCGACACGAGTTCAACTTGAAGAGGGGAGTTTTTTCGAATCCAGTGACCTGATTCTTGATTTTAATTCTGGAAATACTTTTACGGATACCAAAGAGATTATTCGTATTACCCTAGATAAGGGAGTACCTCAGATGCATCACCCTATGCCGCTAAATTTCTTGCGAATGGACGACAAAGTCAGCGGCGAATTGAATGCTTCGACGACACAGAAATTTGCTACACGAACACTTTACACTGCGGGCGAAACCAACTTTGTTCTGCGTGACTTCATGCTCCATGGTAGTAAAAAACTTGCTTCGGCAACGATAGGATCAGGTATGAATAATCGCGAAAGTGATGCTTTGGTTTTTGAAGTTAGCAGTGGCGACGCCATAGAACTGTTTAGTGTTTTTGGAACGGCCGGAGTTTTAGGTACGGCAGTATCTCATACCATTGGAGGAAAACAAATATCCATTGCTTATGGAGCACGTGTTATTGAGCTGCCGTTTTCTTTGTATTTGAAAGATTTTCAGCTGGATCGCTATCCGGGTTCGATGTCGCCTTCATCGTATGCCAGTGATGTGGTATTGCTAGATAAGCGTCATGATATCACACGACCGTTTCGCATCTATATGAACCATATTTTAAACTATGAGGGTTTTCGATTCTTTGAATCTTCATACGATATGGTTGAGCAAGGTACGGTTCTCTCGGTTAATAAGGATCCTGGAACACTGATCACCTATATTGGCTATACCATGCTGAGTATCGGCATGTTTTTATCACCATTTCTATTACGGGGACGTTACCGAAAACTCAATGCAAAAGCTCTGAAGGCTGCTCGAGAACATCAGTATCTTGCTGCAACACTGATAATGGTACTGGCTATGCTATTGACAACGCCTGTTCAAGCAGAAAAACTCAATCCCATTGTGGCAGAGGTTCTCTCTTTTAATAAAGAACATGCCGATAAGTTTGGAAGATTGATTGTTCAGGATACCGCTGGACGTATGAAACCTATGGATACCCTGTCGTTAGAGGTTGTCAATAAAATATACCGCTCTGACACCATCATGGGACTCGATGCCAATCAGATACTTTTAGGGATGATGATGGCCCCTGAGGCATGGCGTGAAATCCGTATGATTAAAACCTCGCACAAAGAGATCAATAAGATTATTAACATTGAAGAAGGAGTGAAAACCGCTTCATTTTCGCAATTTTTTGAATTTCCCGATACACTCAAGGGCTATAAACTTGGTGGTTATGTAGACGAAGCTACACGAAAATCTCCGGGCAAACGTAATAAATTTGATAAAGCGGTACTAAAAGTAGATGAGCGCGTCAATATTGCCTATATGGCTTATTCGGGTGCTTTAATGAAAATATGGCCACGTCCTAATGATAAAACGCACAAGTGGTTTGCCACAATTGATGCTTTAAAGAGCTTTGAAACGGTAGACTCTGAGGGTATCCGTGCCATAGCAATGAACTATTTTACTGCGATAGATGAAGCACGCCAGAGCGGGGATTGGACTCGGGCAGATGAAGCGTTGGGAAATATTGAGAAGTATCAGCACTTTTACGGGGTTGCCGTCTATCCCGATTCCATGAAAGTGGATCTGGAAATTTGGTACAATCATGCACAGCTTTTTGAACGGCTCTGGCCACTTTATTTTCTGGTTGGCTTTGTACTGTTGATACTCTCGTTTATTAAAATAATAAAACCGCGTTTTCAGATTGGTTGGGCATCTAAAAGTGCGTTGGTACTGCTCGTTCTCTTTTTTATTGCGCATACGGTAGGGTTGGCGATTCGATGGTATATTTCAGGACATGCTCCATGGTCCAATGGTTATGAATCGATGATCTATATTGCTTGGGCAACAGTATTTGCCGGCTTTATTTTTGCTAAAAACTCTCCCATTACGTTAGCTTCAACCAGTATTTTGACTGGACTGATCTTGTTTGTGGCGCATCTTAACTGGATGGATCCGCAAATTACTACACTTGCACCGGTACTTAACTCTTACTGGTTGAGTATTCATGTTTCTATTATCACGGCAAGTTACGGATTTTTAGGGTTAGGAGCACTACTTGGGTTTATTACCCTGATACTTTTTATTATTAAAAACTCTACGAATGAACGTAATATTTCCCTGTCAATTAGGGAGTTAAACGCCATTAACGAGATGAGTCTTATTGTTGGTCTGATTCTTTTGACTGTGGGGAATTTTATGGGCGGTGTCTGGGCCAATGAGAGTTGGGGACGCTACTGGGGATGGGATCCCAAAGAGACCTGGGCATTGGTTACAATTTTGGTCTATGCCGTGGTGATTCATTTACGCTTTATTAAAGCACTCTATTCAGAATTTACCTATAGTGTCATTTCGCTTCTTGCCTTTACCTCGGTGATTATGACCTATTTTGGAGTGAATTACTATTTGGCAGGTATGCACTCGTATGCCAAAGGTGATCCGGTACCGATTCCTGATTTTGTACCGGTGACTTACGGTATTATTTTTGCCTTTATTATTGTGGCATACATTAAAGAGTATATTATTAACAAAAATCCGGCGAAATAGCGGCTATTTAAACCAACTTTTGACGCGGTCAAATGTTGATTCAAAAATACTCTCGTGCGGTTTTGCTTCATCGAGACCAAAGGATGCCTGTAGTTTTGCGAGCAACTCTTTTTGCTCATCGTTGAGTTTTTTGGGGTAGGTGAGTGTTACCTGAGCAATCAGGTCTCCTTTACCGTGTCCGTGAACATCGGCAATTCCTTCACCTCGAAAACGAAACGTCTGCTTATCTTTGGTACCAACATCAAGTTGAAGTGTTAATTCGCCGGTGAGTGAGGGGATGCTAATGCTTTCTCCTAAAATGGCCTGTGTAAAAAAGACCGGTACCTCCAGGTAGACATCGTTGTCACGACGTATAAAATGTTCATCGGGCTGGACATAAAAGGTAACGTAGAGATCTCCTCTGGTTCCACTTTTTCCAATATTTCCTTTACCCGATACACGCAGTCGGTTTTCATTGTCAACACCGGCAGGAATCGTAATGGTAATATGTTCACTAACCTCTTCAAAGCCCTGACCGTGGCAATCAGGACATTTTTCTGCGGCACTACTTCCTTCACCGTGACATGCCGGACAAGTTTGCGAAAAGGTCATAAAGCCCTGTCGCATATAGACCTGACCTTTGCCGCCACATTGATGGCAAGTAGTGAGTTTGGCATTTTTTGCACCGGTTCCTTTACAGCTGCTGCAGGCTTTTTTGTATCGAAAGTTGATCTCTTTATCGCAACCGAAGACCGCTTCATGAAAACTGATCTCTATTTGGGTAGCAAGGTCAAGTGCGTATTTGTCGCCATTTCGCTGGGAACGACGACTGTTTCCACCACCAAACATCTCTTCAAACATGGACCCAAGGTCATCAAAACCACTAAATCCGGAAC
>JALUJE010000055.1 GCA_027057185.1 Helicobacteraceae bacterium
GTCTGGCATGTTCATCCAAAAGGGTGTTGTTGTCAAAATCACTAATCAGAGCTTCAGAAAGAGCATCAAATCGTAGTTTTGCCGCTTTGAGCTCTCCAAGACCTGCTTCGACTGCATCACGCACACTGTGCTCCTCCTCAAATTTTGGAACCTGTGCGAGCATTTTAATATGAAGATTTTGCCTACAGATACGTTCCCCGCTGTCGGGCTCAAGGGAACCGTCAATGATCTTCATGATGGTCGATTTACCACTTCCATTTTTACCGACAATCACAATGCGTTCCCCTTCATCAACATGGAAGTTAATCTCATGTAAAATTGTTTGCGCCTCATAATGTTTAGAAATATTGAGTAGATCAACCAGTGCCATAAGAACCTTTTACATGTAAATTACTATTCACAGATGACCACCCGTTTAACGTACCATGTGGCGATGGCATGGTCATTGTAGTGATACTCCTGCTGGAGTTTTGGAATGGAAGCATGGAGAAGTTTGGAGCGAATAATGCCGATCACCAGATAAAAGACCAGAAAAGAAGAAATACCATAATAAAGACCGTACAGATACCAGACAATAAGCGCAAAAAATACAGCACCGAACTTTAAAAACAGCATTAAAATAAAGGCAAAAAAACGGCACTCTGCCTTCTTGAGTTTTGGTGTTGGATCAATATGGGGGATAAAGTCATGTTTCATAAGAGTATTATAGCATTCACGAGAAAATGAAGGGAAATATCAAATGTAATGACGAAAAAAACAAACAAAAAATCTACTTAAATCGTCATGCTAACTTTAATGTTTTACGACGCTAACGGTGATACTGGAGTACAATGTTCACAAAAAAGGAGTTTATCATGAGCGAACCGACATTGCAGGATATTGAAGATTATAATACGTTAAAAGGTGAAAAACGCCGGATTGTCTGGGCAGTTATTATTGCCGGATTGGTGATAGGTTCGATTTATGTGGGAGCCAAAGCACTATTTTCAGATGTGGAAGACAGTATTCCTTTAGATGACACTATTACAAAAATAACCACAAAATAAACAACTAATCTGATACAATTTCAGAAAACGAAGGCGTAATTGATGTTAATGTTCATCATGGCACTATATACTGTTTATGTACTTTTTAGAATCTATATTAGCATTATGCAGATCGGATTTATAAATCGTGCCAAACGACAGCAGGCAGTACTGCTGAATACGGCGGAATATCTGAAGGCTGCAGAGTATGCCGTTTCTAAAGAAAAGCTCTCTATTATAGGGACTTTCATAGAATTTCTGCTCTTCATTTTCTGGTTGGATGCGGGTATTGTCTGGTTGGACAACCTCTTTTTAATTCATGATGAAGCACTCAAAGCCGTGATGGTAGTATTGAGCTTTATTGTTATTGGCGGTGTGATTCATTTACCGTTGGAGTGGTACCAAAAATTTGTTTTGGATGAGCGGTTTGGCTTTAATCGTTCGAGTTATGGGCAATATATTAAAGACACCGTCATTTCGACACTTTTGACCCTGGTGTTGGGTGGCATTATTATTTATGTGGTCGCTTTGATTATGCTTAGTTCTGAGTTGTGGTGGCTGTGGAGCTTTCTTTTTATTTTTGCAGTGATTGTACTGTTAAACATGTTTTTTCCGACACTGCGTGCCATGTTTTTTGATACACTATCTCCTTTGGATGATGATGAGCTCAATACTAAAATTGCAATCTTGATGGAAAAAACAGGGTTTACAAGCAGCGGGGTATTTGTTAGTGATGCGAGTAAGCGTGATGCTCGTCTTAATGCCTATTTTGGCGGTTTGGGAAAAACAAAGCGGGTCGTATTGTTCGATACATTGCTACAAAAGCTCTCCCATAATGAACTCTTAGCCGTACTGGGGCATGAACTGGGGCATTTTTCACATGGTGATATTTACAAAAATATTGCTGCTATGGGAGGCATGCTGTTTGTAATGTTTGTCATTTTTGGTAATCTCCCCGAATCGCTTTACTTGGAACTGGGTATTAGCCAGTCGCCGGCGGTAGTGATGATTTTGTTTATGTTGTTGATGTCATTACTGAGTTTTATAATGATGCCGATTATGGGTATTCTCAGCCGCCATAATGAATTTGAAGCTGATAAAACAGGGGCGGAGTTAGGTGGAGAAGAACATCTGGTTTCGGCTTTGAGTAAGCTTGTAACTGAAAATAAGAGTTTTCCACTCTCGCATCCACTCTATATTTTCTTTTACTACACGCACCCACCTGTACTGGAGCGTTTTAAAGAGTTGGGTGTAGATATCTACTGTGGTGAACACAGTGCATTAGAGGGTGAATGTCCAACCCACGCACGTTAAAGGAGTGGATTGCGTTTACTGCTTTGAGTTTGGAAGGCACGGTGGCATCACCACGGCGTGAAGCAGAACTTTTACTGCGTGCTTTTTATCAGGAAGATTCTCTGTGGATACTTCGTAATGATACGATGATTGTAGAAGAGACACAGAGACTTTATGAGTGGGTGATGCGTCGTGCGGCGCAGGAACCTTTGGAATATATTTGTAATCGTGTCAGCTTCTATTCTCAGGAATTTTTTATTCAGCGTGGTGCACTGATTCCCCGACCCGAAACGGAACTTTTAATCGAGCAGACGCTTGCCCATGTCAATGCCTATGCGGCATTGAATGTGGTTGAAGTGGGCATTGGAAGCGGTATCATCAGTATTGTATTGGCGCAGTACCTGCCACATGCACGATTTATTGGTATTGATATAAGCGGTGATGCACTCGCGGTTGCGCAACGCAATATTGAGAATTTTGGTTTGAGTGATCGTATTGAATTGCGTCAGGGCAGTCTGCTTTCTTGCGTAGAAGAAGCGATTGACGTGGTGGTTTCCAACCCTCCTTATGTTGCTAACAATGCTGTGTTAGAACCTAACCTCTCGTATGAGCCGAATGTTGCCCTTTTTGGTGGCAGTGTGGGAGATGAGATACTTCAGGAACTTCTCTTAGAAGTCCGACAACGACGCATTGGACTGTTATGTTGTGAAATGGGCTACGATCAAAAAGAGAAAATTGAAGCATCTCTTAATGATTTTAAGATACAATCGTTAGAATTTTATAAAGATTATTCAGGATTTGATCGGGGATTTATTTTAAGGTTGGAAGATGAATAGAAGAAATAATATTTATGTAGAGATAACATATTTGTTGCTTTTAGGTGCCAGTTTCGGAGCTGTTTTAGTCTTAGGTATTATTGTAGCATCGGTAATATTTAACTCCGAACATTATTTGAGTGTTGCGCTGCTAGATCACTATAACGAAGGTGTACTGATGGGAGAAATTTTTCATCGTTTCTCCTATTGGATATATGGACTGTGTGTGGCAGTGGCAGCTTACGAAGTATTAGAATATCGTGCGTTACGCCGTGACGGTATTGCACAAATTGCTGCGCTGGTTATTATTGGAACCTCTTTGATGTTCAGTGGTGTTTATGCGCCCAGAATTTTAGAGATGCAGGCACTAGGGGTTGAAGCGACGATGAGTGATGCTTTTGACGCGCTACACAAAGCCAGTGAGCTGGATTTTAAAATTCTGGCACTAGCACTGGGCATTCTCTTTTTTCGACGTGTGATGCTGTTGCGAGTACTCAAGCGATGATTGTTTTTAAAGATGTTCATAAACGTTTTGGTGATCGTGAGATATTACGCGGGGTGAATCTAGAGATTCCGCCCCATGAGACTACGGCGATTTTTGGGGTCTCGGGTGGAGGAAAATCGACAATCATTAAACACATTGTTGGGTTGCTACAGCCCACAAGCGGTGATATTTTTGTTGATGACATTAAGGTCAACGGTGCCGATGAAAAAACCCTGCTAAAAATTCGTAAAAAAGTAGGGTTCCTTTTTCAAAACGGTGCACTGTTTGACAGCATGAATATTGAAGATAATGTTGCTTTTCCTATTACGGAGCATCAGAAGAATTTGAGCCGTAAAGAGGTTATAGCGCTGGTTGATGAGAAGCTTTCGATGGTCGGACTAAAACCCTCTGTTGTGAAAAAACTCTTTCCGGAAGAGCTAAGCGGAGGAATGCGTAAACGTGTAGGACTGGCACGAACACTGGCGTTAGAACCGAGTATCATTTTGTACGACGAGCCAACATCGGGACTGGATCCTGTGACCAGTGATCTGATTACACAGATGATTCGTACGTTGCAGCATGAACTCAATGTGACCTCGGTACTCATCAGTCATGATGTTGCCGAAACCTTTAAGGCAAGTGATAATTTTGCTATGTTATTTGAGGGAAAAATTATTGAGTTTGGGGATGAAGACGCATTTCGTCATTCCACCAATCCTGTCGTGCAACAGTTTATTAACTCATCGTCTAAAGGCCCCATACAGTTTGACTAAATGGTATCTTTTTTGGTGCCGAAACGATGCTCCCACCACTCATCATGGGTGAATGTTTTACGTTTTAGATGCTCTTCATCAAACGGAAATTCGTATTCTTGAATATAGCGTAGCACCGTAGTGTAGGCCTCATTAATCTGAGCGCTCATTTTGGTGGCATTATGGG
>JALUJE010000056.1 GCA_027057185.1 Helicobacteraceae bacterium
AACATACCAACGGCAGTTTGAGCAGTTACAGACACAAAGTAATCTCGTACAGTTTGTGCTGCTTAAGCATATTGCCGATCGGCTTCCGGAGTTGAAAAAGCGACTGGAACTGTTACGGATTCTGGATAATCAGCAGGATGTCTCTTGGTATCGTACGTGGATACACCAATATGAAAAACGGTACGAAGTGCGACGGCATGCTTTGCACCTTTCCATGAGAGCCGATGCCTCAAGTCAGGGGTTTCAGGAGGTGTTGAAACGACAGTTGCTCTCGTTGGGTGTGAATGTGAACCAAGCCGGTCGTGACGGGGAGATCGTAGTACGTTCTCATAGTAAACGGGAGCAGCTTCTGGGGTACTACATGGAGAAATGCTTTTTGCATATTGGTGTCATTGATGCCGACAGAACGCCGTTGGCATCACGTGAGTATGTACTTGTGGGAAAATCTTCCATAGATTTTTCACAATCGCACCACAATTGTGTGGAAAAATTTACTTCCAAAGTTGTCTCGACAGGCATCTTTAACAGTTTAGGACTCTAGGATGACAAGGCTATACGGGTATGGGTGGATGCTGACGGTGATGGTATTCATGAGCGGTTGTACGGCAACTATCGGTGATTTTCAGAAATATGAAGCCGCTCCCATGCGGGATGCGGAGTTTATGCCGACGGCACAGGAGATGCGCGATGCCAAAACCAAAGTGTTGTTTGTACGTCTGAATAATGGTTCTAGTGCAACGGCACAACGGGCTAATTTGGCGCAAACACTCAATACGGCGTTGATTAGCGCTCTGGCTTCTGGCGGTGGCATCGAGTTGATTGATCGTACTATTGATGTGACATTGAGTGATGAGATTAAATTGCATGAACTCAATAATGATAGTGCAGACTCTGAAGATGATATCCGTTTGGCATCCTACGCGTTAAAAGGGGAAATCAGTAGTGCAGTATTTGCTGTACGGTATGTCAAGGCACGGGTCTGGTATGACAAGAAAGGTAAGGTTCACCGTTCACCGGCATACTATGTGTATACGTCACGAGTTAATGGTATTTTGGGAGTTTATGCCGTGCCCTCTATGCGTCTGCTGAAAAGTTTTGATTTTTACGGTAGCAGCAGTTACTCCAAGGCTTCGCGTTATGCACAACGTTTTGATGCAGCGTTGCTACAGCAGGCTGGACGCCATGCCATACAAGACGTTAGTCGAAAACTGCAACGCTTTTTTTCACCCAAAGGATATGTGTTGTATAAACGTATTTATGATGGTGATACCATTTACGAAGTTACTTTGGGTAGTGATGAGGGATTGCAAACCGGAGATGATGTAAAAATTTACCGAAAATACCGTTTTCACAATCCCATTACCAATGTGAGTGAAGTACGTGAAAAGGTCATTGCGACAGGAAGCGTCAGTGAAATTATCCAGGCACACAGTGCCTGGATAATACTTAAAAGTATTCAGCTGGGCTATGAGATACGACTGGGTGATTATATGAAAAAAACGTATGACAGTTGGTATTAAATTTATGATAATAAGGAGAGAATATGAGAACATATCGTTATAAGGTGCTAGTAGCACTATGGACCACGGCACTGCTATTTAGTGGATGCAGCAATAAAGATCCTGAGGTTGCAGAGGAGAGTTTTGAGTGTCGTATTGCCGGTGCGTTGGCACCGACATGGGCCTGTGGCAACAGTGAACTTGAGGGTTATTATTCGGCAGTAGGCTCGGCACCCTTAAGTAAAATTGGGCATGGCTTTTCTCGCCGTGAAGCTTTGGCAAACGGACGCTCCAATTTGGCGCAACAGATTGAAACGCTCGTGAAAGACAAAGTGGAAACTTTTGTCCGTTCAACGGGAATCGGTGCAGATGAGGTGGCGGACAAAGTCTCCACGCAGATTTCAAAACAGGTTGCCAAAGTGACACTTCAAGGGTCCAAGCAGGTGAAATACTGGGAAAATCCCAATAGCGGTGATATTTATCTATTGGTGAGTATTGCCCACGATGCTGTCAATAGTGCTGCAAAGGATCGGGTGCTTTCAAGTTACAAAAATAACAATGCACTGTGGCAGCAGTTTCAAGCCAAAAATGCTCTCGAAGCACTGGAACAGGAGTTTTCGGAAAAATAGGCGGTGAGATCATACTCACCGAAACAATCTCGCTATAATTCTACATGTAAATTGATTTCACTCTAAAGAATATTATGAAAAAACTGGCCATTATCGGTAAACCTAACGTAGGGAAAAGCTCTTTTTTTAACCGAATTTTGCGTGAACGTGATGCCATTACCTCCGAGCAGGCAGGCACAACACGTGATATCAAGCGTCGTTACGCGACCATTATTAACAAGCGGGTGGAGATACTTGATACCGGGGGACTGGACGAAGGGTGTGAACTCTTTGACAGAATCAAAGAAAAGTCCATTAAAGCGGCACATGAAGCTGATATTATTTTATATATGGTCGATGGTAAAAGTTTGCCGGAACTTGATGACAAAAAGTTTTTTTATGAACTTGAGACCCTGGGAAAACGTGTGGCACTGGTAGTCAATAAAATTGATAACGATAAAATGAAAGAGAAACTCTGGGAGTATTACGAGTTTGGTACAGATGCCATTTTTGGTATCTCTATTGTCCATAACCGCGGTGTCAATACGCTGTTGGAATGGATTGCCGAGCAATTACCAGAAGAGGACAGCATTACACCCAAAGGGGAGCTATCAGAATCTTTTGATATGGATACTAGAACGGATGAGGATACTTCTGAGTTTCACGAAACGGATGACGGCGACGATGACGGCAGGTACTTTTATCCCTATGAAGATTATGCGGCTCAGCAAGAAGAAGGTGAGGTGGAATTTTATGATGAAACAACCGATACACTGGTCGATTTTGATGAACAGAGCCTTAAAGAATTTAAAGTTGCCATTATCGGTCGGGTGAATGTTGGAAAAAGTTCTTTGCTGAATGCATTGGTCAACGATGAGCGTGCCGTCGTGAGTTCGGTTGCGGGCACGACCATTGATCCTATTGATGAGACTTTTGCATATGAAGATAAAAAAATTACATTTGTCGATACTGCCGGTATTCGTAAGCGTGGTAAAATTTTAGGAATTGAAAAATATGCCCTGATGCGAACGCAAAAACAGCTCGATAGTGCCGATATTGCGCTATTGGTGCTCGATGCGAGTGAACCGTTTTTAGATTTGGACGAGAAAATTGCCGGACTCATTGACGCCAATCGTTTGGGGTGTCTGATTGTACTCAATAAATGGGATATTGCCGCCAGAGAAGATTATGACAAGATTATTCAAGAGGTGCGTGATCGATTTAAATTTTTACATTATGCTCCCATTATTACCGTCTCGGCACACTCAAAACAGCGTATTAACAAAGTGTTTGAAAAGCTTATAGAGATCAATGAGAACTTTTCACAGCGTATTTCGACCTCTAAACTCAATGAGGTCATTGAGATGGCGATGCGCCGGCACACACTACCCTCCATGCACGGTCAGCGTATTCGTCTCTATTTTGCTACACAGTATGAGACGCGACCGCCCCGTATTGTCCTGGTGATGAATAAACCCAAAGGATTGCACTTTACCTATCGACGTTATCTGACAAACAAGATGCGTGAAGCGTTTAACTTTGAGGGGGTGCCAATCCTCTTTAAGGCTAAGGCAAAAAAAGAGCGAAAACGTCGGTAGTCAAGAAGCCGTTGCCTGAGATCTTAAAACGGCTTGACGACAACCATAGCGACAATCACCAGCATGAGAAGTGTCGGCACTTCATTGTACATTCTAAAAAATTTACCGCTTTTATAGGTAGGATTGGCAATCAGTTGTTTGCGAAACCATCCCAACGAGAAGAAATAGAGCGTTAACAAGAGGACAAACAACACTTTGGTATGGAACCATCCGCCGGTGGCGAAAATATTGGTCGGATAGAGATAGATCAGCAGTAGACCTGAAAGCAAGGTTGCCCAAAATGCAGGAACCCCGATGTACGTATAGATTTTATACTCCATCACCTCAACAACTTCAACAAATTGCACCTTATCAGACTGTTCACTATGGTAGACAAACAGACGCGGCAGATAAAACAGTACCGCAAACCACGATACCATAGAGATAATGTGAAACCAGAGTGTCCATGCAAACATAGGTGACGTTACACCGTAGCTTTTGCAGGTTCGTCGCTCTCAACCTCAAGATTTTTAATCGATTCCGTACCGCGATGGGTAACGACCTTGTCATGAAGACGACGCAGGGCTTTATTGGCGCGATCAATCGCCAGATCAATGGCAGCGTCGAGACTGTCGTCATGTTGACTAATGACTACGGGAGCATGGTGGGCAATATGAATGTCAAATTCGACCTTAACACCCTTTTTTTCACGTTCAATAATTGTATTCACAGTGGTAAGCTCGAGTCCAAATTTTGTAAAGTGTTCAATGGCCAACTGGACATGCGCTTTCGTATGATCGGTAAGCGTGACATCTTTGGTGCGAATCTGCGTATTCATTATAAATCCTTGTATATCTTATTGAGTACAAA
>JALUJE010000057.1 GCA_027057185.1 Helicobacteraceae bacterium
TTGCAGCAGTATGCGGGTGGGTCTACCTGATTGTGGTGTCCTATTTGGGCTACAGCCGTGAGGGAATAAATGCTACGGTGTTTCAACATCATAAAAAAATGGGCAAATGGATTTTTGCCGCTTTAACACTCACTTCTATCATGGGGTGTTGTATTTATATATTTTTATTTATAATGTGACAATATGTTACAATGGAAGGAAATTTTATATGTTGAGGCATCTAGGGTATGAATGAGATTTTTACATCGATAAACGGTTTTTTGGAGTCATTACTTTTTTTTGATATTTTGTTTGGGACGGTGGCAGGAACCAATATCCCTTTTTTAGTGGCTTGGCTGATTGCCGGTGGGGTCTATTTGACCGTTAAAATGGGTTTTATCAACCTCAGAATGTTTCGGCACTCTTATCGCATTATTAAAGGCGACTATGTCACAAAAGATGACAAGGGGCTGATTGCTCCGTTTGGTGCATTGACTACGGCCCTTTCGGCAACGGTGGGATTGGGCAACATTGCCGGCGTGGCAATTGCCGTCTCCATCGGCGGGCCTGGAGCAACGTTTTGGATGATTGTTGCCGGTTTTTTAGGGATGTCACTGAAGTTTACCGAGGTTACTCTCTCATTGCAATACCGTGAGTTTTTAAAAGACGGTACGGTGATGGGCGGTGCTATGGAGTATTTGTCGAAAGGGTTGGCATCAAAAGGATGGCCTCGTGTCGGTAAGGTACTGGCAGTTATCTTTGCCTTTTTGATGATCTGTGGTGCCATTGGCGGGGGCAATACGTTTCAGGTATCGCAAGCCCTTGGAGCCGTGCAGGGGGAAGTGGCATTTTTTGCTGAATATCCTGTGGTATTTGGTATTATTTTGGCTCTCGTCACCGGTGCGGTCATTATTGGCGGTGTCAAACGCATTGCGCATACGACTGAAGCTGTAGTACCCTCAATGGTAATTATCTATTTGCTGGCGTCATTATGGATACTCGGAACACATTACGAAAAAATTCCTGAAGCATTTGGACTGATTTTTTCAGAAGCTTTTGCCCCAACGGCAGTAGCAGGTGGGGTTATTGGTTCGATTGTGCAAGGGTTTCAGCGTGCTGTATTTTCAAGTGAAGCGGGCTTAGGGTCTTCTCCGGTTGCACACGCACCCGCACGGGTAAAATACCCGGTGCGTCAGGGCATGGTCGCCCTATATGAACCGTTTATTGACACGGTTGTTGTCTGTACTATGACGGCACTGGTCATCATTATTACCGGGGTATATGATCCGGCTAATGGACATGCGGCACTGATTGAAGCCAAGCAAGGAGCTGCGCTTACCTCTGTTGCCTATGGTACGGTCATTAGCTGGTTTCCTATGATTCTTTCGTTTTCCATTGCGCTGTTTGCTTTTAGTACGATGATCTCCTGGTCCTATTATGGAGAACGTGCCTGGGTCTATATTTTTGGCAGCAAATATTCATTGCTGTATAAGCTCATATTTCTCTCTCTCACCATAGTAGCTACAGTAGTCAGTACCGATTTAATGGTAGACTTTAGTTTTATGCTGATGCTTGCCATGGCACTGCCAAACATCTTTGGACTGTTTGTTCTTAGTGGTGACGTACGGCGTGCGCTTACAGTCTATTTGGCAAAACTAAAAAGCGGTGAACTAGATCGTGAGGCAATCCGAGAGTAATTACATGATACTTCGAATGCAGTTTCTGCCGGCATCTTTAGCCTGATAGAGTGCCTCATCGGCGCGTTGTAATATAGAGTCCAGAGTATCGCCCTCTTTGTGTTGGGTTAACCCAAAGCTTGCCGTAATGCCTTTAGCTTTGCTATGTTCAATGTTTTCAATGAGAATACGAAATTTTTCCAGTACCTTCAGACTACGCTCTGCATCGGTATTTTTTAGTAAAATAACAAACTCTTCACCGCCCCATCTTGCAAACAGATCGGTTTCTCTGACATATTTTTTAATGGACTGTGCCAGTGCTACGAGTACCTCGTCACCGACGAGATGACCAAAGTTGTCATTGAAGGCTTTAAAATGGTCAATATCTAAAATGGCAAGGCTCAGTGGATAGTTATAGCGCTTAATCTGTTTGAATTCGTATGCAATTACTTCTTCAAATTTATTGCGATTGGCAATACCGGTCAAGTTATCGGTATAGGCATAGTTAATGGCCTGGATATGATTGGTAACATTGTAACGAATGGCAAGATATTCTAAAATATTGCCTTCTTGATCAAGAATGGGGGCAATCGTAGCATCTACGTAATAGACTTTGCCGCTTTTAGAGATATTTTTTAGAGTGCCCTTATAGACCTTTTTGGCCGTAATGGTTTCCCAAAGCCGCACAAACTCTTCTTTGGATTGATCTGGATGACGGAGAATACGGTGATTGTTACCAAGGAGCTCTGCTTGTGTGTATTCACTGATTTTACAAAATTCATCGTTGGCATAGGTGATGTTTCCGTCAAGACTGGCTTTGGAGACAATAGCAGAAACATCAATAGCATTTTTGTACTCCTGAAGCAGTGATTCATGACTGCTGGAGACTTCAATCTCTTTTTCAAGGGCATCACTGGTTTTGTCAATGGTGTGAAAGAGCTCTTTTTCCCGGCGAATAAACATGGATGAAAAATAGCCAAGCAGTAGAATAATCATGGTAATAATCAGTGCTAAAATAGAGTATTTCAGCATATTATTGGCGGCGATCTCATCTTCTATGGGGGTAATGACTTCAAGAACCCCGCGTTTGTCTCCTACCTTCCATTTATTTCTTTCCCAGGTACGATCAGGATGGTTATTGTGACATTTAACGCAGGCTTCAGAAGTCATAAAGTCGGTTACGGCAACACGAATGACAGGCTTGCCGTCAATGACATCTCGTTTAGTATAGACCCCGTCGGGGCTTTGTTTGGTAAAGCGTATGGCTTCTCGTTGAAATTTCGTTAAATTACGATCGGCCCGGTTTTTAAAAGGAAACTCACTGTAGAGATTGTAACGAATACCCGTATTGTCACTAAAGATACCGCTCAGGTCGTGAATGACGGTAGTAGGTAGGGGAATCACCCCGTTCACACCCTTGTGATTATAACTGAAGTTGATGTCTGGAGCGTATGCCTTAATATCTTTAACAACGCTATCGACATAATAAGCACGTGTGAGTTTAATCTGTTTGACGGCATTTAAACTGTGGTTGACAATTGTTTTTGTAGAGTTCTTGTCGGTAATATAGGGAATGTACAGAGCCAGAATACCTACAATAATGAGGGTCGTAATGACAATGGGCTTAAAAATGTTGGTACGGTTGAGATTGTTATGTAAATTTGTCACAATAGTGTCTTTTTTATGGATTATAGTTTGTTTTAATGCTTATGTCAACATTATTTAATGCATATCGGCATATTGTGAAGAGTATTTATGATGTGATGGAAAATTTGTGAGGCTGAATCAGCGTGGACGTATTAGCCATGAGAGAGTACAGACTTTATTCTCTTCAACCCTTTGGCTATTTCTTCAAAGCTACTATGTGTAAAGTTAAAGCGTATCTCATCACTTGCCCCACCAAACTCTGCAGCAGGTACAAAAACGACACCTTTTGCCAAGCACTCTTGTACCAATGCTCTAGTATCTACTCCTCTAAAGCGTCCGTAGATAAACATGCCACCTTTGGGTTGTGTGTATTCAAAACTAGGTAGATGCAGCTCTAACTGTTGACAGAAGTAATGCATCTTCTTTTGATAGGCTACTCTAAGGGTCTGTAGATGCTTCTCAAAAGATGTACCATCTTTCAAATACTCCCATACCATTCTCTGTGTGATGCCTGATGTGTGCAAGTCCATCGCTTCTTTGTAGGCGATGAGTGGGGTGAGTAGCTCAACATCGGCACGTATCCAACCTATACGTAAAGCAGGTGAGAGTACCTTGGAAAATGAGCCTAAATGGTAGCTCTGTTTTGGGAGTATCTGGCTGATGCTCTTGTGTGGTGCATGAAAGTAGAGTTCACTGTAGGGTGCATCTTCTATGAGTAATGTTTTTGAGGCTTCTAGCATTTGGGCTATTGCGTTTCGATGTTCATTACTATAGCACCTAGCACTTGGGTTTTGAAAGTCGGGTATGAGGTAGGCTAGTTTACTCTTGGCTATGCTTTCTATAAATGCTTCTAGTTCTATGCCATTCTCTCCTAGAGGTACGCTATACTCTTTCATATTATTTAATCTAAAAATATTCAAAGCACCCAAATAACTAGGCTTTTCTATGGTAATGGAAGCACCATCATGATAGCGACAGATGATGTCCAAGCCCTGTTGAGAACCAGAGGTGATAAGTATATTTTCAGGAGCAGTAGGAAACCCACGTTTACAGTAGTGCCCAGCTATCTGCTCTTTAAGAGGTGTATACCCTGTAGACGTACCATACTGTAAACTCTCAGCATTTTTTAGTGCAGTATGTGCAGCAGACTGTAGTGCCTCACGAGGGAAAAGCGAAACATCGGGCAATCCTCCTGCGAAGCTAATGGTGTCACTGCTGGTATGTTCGAGTATCTCTCTTATAAATGAGCG
>JALUJE010000058.1 GCA_027057185.1 Helicobacteraceae bacterium
TTTGATCATTGTCTCTTTCTCTCCTTTTGAAAATTGTTTAGAAAACTCCTTTGGGAAACAACTGTACTTTTTTCATCTTACCCTCTTGGTAGTTTTCTACTGGTAGTATAGAATCTTTTAGCGTTTAAAACTACTCTTAGATCGCTATTTTTGTAGTTTAAACGGTTTTTACATTTTTGGCTTCGTTCTTATACAAAGCAATCGTCGGACTGGGTTCTCCCAAATAATAGCCCTGAGAATAATCAGCACCCATCATTTTGACTTTCTCATAGACAGCCTCATTATGAACAAACTCCACCACCGTTTTACTACCCAGTTTTTGGGAAAATGCAATGATGGCTTCGGCAATAGCCTGAGACTCTTTATTGGTATCAATATGTCGGATGAGGCTGCCGTCAATTTTAATGAAATCAACATCAAGACTAATAATATGCTCAAAATTGGCATACCCCGTTCCAAAATCATCAATTGCTACTTTTGCTCCAAACTTTTTAATGGTAGCTATAAATTTATTGACAAAAAAGTAATTCTCGATCTCCTCAGTTTCGGTAATCTCAAAAATAACACGATGGCAGTGGGCATAGCCTTCAAGTTTATCAAATATGTACTGGGAAATCTCTTCGTCATTAATATCTTCAATAGTAATATTGATGGAAAAATCATACTGTTCATACGGTCCAAACATTGCAAATGCTTTATCTATAACAATTTTGGTAATTTTAGTATAGAGCTTGGATTTTTTAGCAATTTCCAGAAAGAAAAATGGAGACACCACCTCCTCATTTTCATCAATCATGCGTACGAGTGATTCATATTTGGTAATGACCCCGCTAGTGTTATCAATAATAGGTTGATAAAACGTTACAATGCGATCTTGGGCAATAGCATCTTTAATTTTCTGAATCCATCGAATGTTATTTTCATAATCTTCTTTTTGCATACTTTCATTATATG
Organism: Helicobacteraceae bacterium; assembly: GCA_027057185.1. Classification (GTDB taxonomy): domain Bacteria; phylum Campylobacterota; class Campylobacteria; order Campylobacterales; family Sulfurimonadaceae; genus QNZR01. The sequence goes on from JALUJE010000058.1 coordinate 955, forward strand.
CCAGAAACTTTTTATGCCCTGTTTTAGCAGCTTTATACGCCATGCTGGCATATTGCAGTAACTTGTCATACAGTGGGGTACTGCTATAAAACGCTACTCCTGCACTCAGGGTAAGGCTGGCACAATTGTGAGAGTCACAGTCTGCTATGGTATTTTCCAGATCACTGATGATGGCGTCAATAGACCTGTGATAATTTGACTCATTCAGGCTACCCTCTTCAAAATAAAGTAAAAACTCATCGGCATGAAGTCGGTAGGCGTTGGCACCGGTATGTGTAGCAACTTCTTTTAGGAGTGTCGCGAGCTGTTTAAGTATTGTATCGGCCATAACAGTACCGTAAAAATCATTCAAACTGCTAAAGTCGTCAATGTTGAGATAAAGTAAAATAGGTTTGTCGGCTCGCTCAAGATCATCAAGCAGCTGACTTCGGTTTGGTAGCCCTGTTAAGAGATCTATTTTTTGTCTGAGTATCTCCTCTTTACTTTTTTCAAGTTCGGTAATATCGTGTCGCACTCCCACGTACTCCACTATTTTTCCCTTAGCATCAACAATGGGTAATATGGTGGCATCGACAATATAGTAACCACCCGATTTGCTACGGTTTTTAATAATACCGTGCCACACTTTTTTGTTTTTGATGGTCTGCCATAATGATTTAAATACTTTTTTATCCATATCGGGATGACGAATGACATTATGGGGCTTACCCAAAAGTTCTGCTTCCGTATAGCCAGATATCTCACAGAACTTTTTATTGACAAAAGTAATCATACCTTTGGGATCACTTTTAGAAACAATACTGCTCTCATCAATCGCCATCTTATAGCCGTTTAGAAACGAAATATTTTCATCCAGACGTTCACTCATATGGTTAAATGCCACAATAACATCACCGAGCTCATCATTGGCTTCCGTTTTTACATGTATATTGCTTCTGCCTTTTGCTATGCGACGAGATGCCCGTTGCAACTTGTATAGACTTGAGGTAATGGAACGGTAAAATGCCATAAAAATATATAACGCTACAAGAACAATAGCTATGAACCCAAAAATGGTAATCCATAACTGTTGAACATTCTCATGCTGTTTCGCCTCAATTAATACCTCATAGGTGCTAGAAAGCGTTTTATACAGTGCCACCTGAATGGCTATGGCACTACTGGCTTCTTTAAAAAAACGCGTAGCATCATACGAGGGGACTTCGCTTAAAATAATATGATCGTTAATAATCTTCAAGATCATACTCGTTTGCCGTGAAGCACGTATTGTCTCCTGCACAATGGCTTCATAAAAGTCGACACTAGAAAGCACATGATTGTCCACCAAAATTGCCTCGAGTGATTTAACCCGAGTATACAACGAAAGTAACTGGCTCTTTTGCTCTTTCGTAATGGTCTGTGTAGAAAAATAACCTACTGCCAAACCTCGTAATTTCGCTGTATTTTCTTCTAATTCCAAGAGCTTATCTTCTAACATTTTCGCAATATAATGTATTTTTAAATCATCACTGCTTTCAAAAAAGCTGACAGTAGAAATTTTCTGAAATGCTTTAATTAACAAAGCAATCATACGACTGTGACGTTGAAAAATCTCATCATGCCCGTCACTGCTCTGGACACTGTGCCATTTGACCGATTCATATTGATTCAACAACTGTACAAAATGTTTGTCCTGCTTCAAAATATTAAACTGCTTTCGATCGAAATCAATCAGCCCATGAAGCCGCTTGGCTGTTAATGCCTCATTTTCCAAAATTTCTTTTTTAAAGGCCTCATTTCCATTCAGGTAGCCATTGACAAGTCCCCGATGTACCTGCAATGACTGCATAAGCAATTGAATGTAACTACTGTAAGAGAGCGCCGTTAACTGCTGCTCATATAGATGCCGCTGTTCTACATAATTTTGAAATGTCATACGAGAAGGAATAATAAACAGCAAAAAAAGAATGGAAATTGAAGCAATTAATTTTACTCTGAAGGGGAGCTTGTTCATGATAGAAACTGCCGGTCTAAGCATAATATCAATAAACACGTGTGTCCCCCTTTCGCTCTTAACCCGTAGATCGGTCAAAATGAAAAAATATTTAGGGACACTAAGAGAGCCAGAGGCTCTCTATAAGAATTTATTATGGCAACGGTTTTGGATCCTGACACCACTTAATAATTTCAATACTTGGACGAATACGCACCACCTCTTTAGAAAGTGCATACGCCACAAACTCGCTAATAGCCGAGCGCATCTCGTCAACGGTAGCATTTGGCGCAAAATCATCAGCCCACTCTTTAGTGTAGTACTGCGAGTGGGTTCCAAACATAAACGGTGCACGATTTCCTTGAATACGTAAATCCAGATTGTATTTTAAAATCCCTAGCATCTCTGCCTTGTTAATACCACCCATGCTCCAAAGATTGTAATCTAATCCGGTCACTTTGTGATCTGTCAAGTAGCTAATGTTAGCTACAAGTCGATCCCAAAATCCCGGTTCAATCCCATATTGCGCACACTCACTATCTTTAGGAACCATCAGTGCATAATTCGGCAGCTCCCATAGACCCTCAATAGTTTTAATATCAACCCGTTCTTCGTTATCTCCTCGTCCATACCAACTTTCGGTATGTCCGGGTGAGCCTTCATTTAACTGATACGGCCATCGAAAGTTCGTACCGTCAAATTCCGAATCGTACCCCTCTTCAATCGAGCAATCATAGACAAAATTCTGTTCTTTTAAAATATTCATGGTCGCTTCTGTATAGAGCAAATAAGGTGCTCTAAACCCTTTGATAGCATCGGCATCAATCCCGATCAAAGTCACCAGATCATTCGTTGCATTTAAAATACGCTCTTCCCACGAACGCTTGTCAAGTTTTTTAATACGATCAAAGTAGGTCTCTTCGCTGACATCGGCATCGGCCTGAGCACTAAGATTCATGACATCATTTTTTTGTGCCAGCGCTGTGGACATCAGATGTATCATATGATTATCGGTATGATTTCCAATTTCATGTGTTGTAGCAGCAAGTCGTTTGACGGCTGCCAGTAGAGCAGACCCATTATTATCGACGGTATTATGAAGCTTTGCCGTATTCATATAAAAACTGACTCGTGCTTCAGAACCGTCACGATTGTACTTATCGACAAAAAGGTTACGCACCCAATCTATTCCTTCGGCTTCGGTATTGTCATCAAATCCCAACACGACAAACTGCGGTACTTCGTAGGGTTGTAGACCTTTTGGCGGCAATGATGAAGCAACGGCATAGTCATAACATGCCAAACTGCTTAACGCCACATCATCCACAATCACCTGAGCACTACTGTTGGCATCAGAAACCGCCCAAAGCCATCCTTGCACATACTTGACCTCGGCGCTCGCTGTTGCATTAACAATAAAGTGCCGGTAGGTATCGGTATTGGACAGATAGAGCGTTTTGCTAAAAAGATAACTTTTGTTGCTGTCTAAAAATACCATACCGACTGAAATACCTTCCATGGCACCCGTCGTTTTATAGTAACCGTGAAACTGATAAGTATCTGCACCATTCGCCAACAGTGATGATGTCTGCTCCAA
>JALUJE010000059.1:0-5356 GCA_027057185.1 Helicobacteraceae bacterium
GCGTAAAGATGCCAAACGTGTCAAAGAACCTGAAAATCCGGATCAAGAAACGGAAACGACATTTCATGAAGATGAGATCTTTGCTCTAAAATAGTACTTTTTATTTGAAGTTAAACATAAAACAGGTAAAATGGCGCTCATTTTATTAAAAGGATCTACCTATGTTAGAAGGTATTATTAGAGAGAGTACTGGCAAAAGTGCAACGAAGGCACTGCGCCGAGATGGTTATCTGATTGCTAACATATACGGAAAAGGGCTTGAGAATATCAATGCCGCATTTAAAGCAAATGAGTATATCCGTACTGTTCGTAAAAAAGAGTCGTTAGCATTTCCTGTATCCATTGCGGGCAAAGAGTTGAGTCTCGTAGTGCAAAACTATGAAGTTCATCCCGTAACAGGAGACCTTTTACATGTAGATTTAATGGTAGCACAGCCGGGTGTGGTAACACACTATATGGTTCCGGTGACTACTGAAGGTATCCCTATTGGTGTTAAAAATAAAGGACTGCTCAATGTTGCGAAGAAGCGTCTGCGTGTTAAGGCAACCATTGAAGCGCTTCCAAAAAGTATTAACATCAATGTGACTGATCTTGATTTGGGGGATTCTGTGCTGATTCGTGATATTGAACTGGCTGATAATGTCAGTTTTACCGATGCTGACCGCGTATCGGTACTTAGTATTATCAAAGCGAAATAATTATGCTCATAGTCGGTCTGGGAAATCCCGGGCAGGCATATGAGCAGAATCGTCATAATATCGGTTTTCTGGTTATTGACGAGTTGATCCGGCGATGTCAAGCTGTAGACATTACCAAAACTTCTTTTGAAGGCATGCTCTACCGGTGCCACTCCCACTATTTTTTAAAACCAACTACGTTTATGAATCTATCGGGTCGTTCTATTGCTGCGGTGAAGCATTTTTATAAAATTGACGATGTCATAGTCATTCATGACGACTTAGACCTGTTATTTGGAGCATTGCGCTTTAAACATGGAGGCGGTCACGGCGGTCATAATGGGCTGAAATCTACGGATGCGGCGATCTCAAGAGCCTATACTCGAGTACGTATGGGTATTGGAAAACCGGAGCATAAAGGTGATGTGGCAGCATATGTGTTACATGACTTTTCCAAAGACGAACAACCGTATCTTTCAGAGTGGATTAGTAGAGCAGCCGATGCGGTTGAACTGCTACTGCATGAAAATATCGAAACGGTGTCGTCTAAGTATGCGGTTAAAAAGATTGAGATAGAATAAGAAAAAATTCTCTTTATTGGTGGACTATGTTAGTATTTGGCTATATTGCGCGTCATTATCTAAAATATTTCGCCGTAATACTTTTTGCTTTTATTCTGTTTAGCGTCGGCTTTGATTATATGGGTGTTGCTACAAAATTGCCCGATTCGGCTAACTTGGTAGTGATGTATATTGTCTATAAAGTCTTTTATTCCATTGATATGTTGTTACCACTGACCCTTGTTTTTGCCATGATTGCCACCAAAGTATCATTTATACGTAACAATACTCTGGTGGCATTTTACTCGTTGGGTTATTCTAAAGTCGATATATTAAAGCCTTTTGTTGCTGTCTCTATGATTATTATTGTACTCTTTGTAGCACTGCATTCGACCTCTTTTGCCCGTGCAAATGAGTTTGCCAACAACATTAAATCTAATGATTCGTTAAGTTATACAACTACCGATCTCTTTTTTACGTATAACAATCAATATGTTTATTTTGGAGAACTGTTTCCGTTGCAAGAACGTGCCGAAGATATTCGTATCTTTACTATTGAAAAAGGAGCGTTAGCACAGGTCGTTACGGCCACAGGAGCGCATTACAAAAAAGGTTATTGGTATGTGAAAACCGCACATATTATTCGTAAGCCTTCGGACATTTCTTTCAATACCACAGATGGCATTACGATTGAAACCAATGCAACGTTGAAGCTTTTAAAGGGATTCCGACCCAAAATTTTAGATCAGGTCTATGAGGGTAAGGTAGATTTTACCATTATGGATGCCATCGATGCCATCGTGTTATTACAGAGTGAACGTCTCAGTGTCGATAAAATTAAAAGTGCACTCTATAAGATATTTGTTTATCCATTTTTTGTTCCGGCGCTGATTGTGGTCATCTTCTTTTTGGTTCCCATAAGTAACCGTTTTATGAGTATTTCTCTCTTTACTTTCGGTGCTATTTTGGTCACGCTCATGATTTGGGTGGTACTGTTTAGCCTGATTGAACTCTCCAACAACAAGGTGATTCCCAGTGAGGTGGGTATTATCTTGCCCATTTTGCTTCTTTGGATCAGTGCGGCGACAATCTGGCAAAAAAATCGGGTCTACCACTGATAGAAGAGCCTTTAAAGCTGATTTTCGATACTATAATCCATAATTTTTATGAGGTATGATCGTGATTGATTTTTTAGCATTAGCCAAGAAGTATGGTACGCCGTTGTATGTGTATGACTTTGATGCCATGCAAGCACAATATGAAGCACTAAAAGAGGCATTTAAAGGGCGAAAATCTATTTTAGCCTATGCCATTAAAGCCAACTCCAACATCAGTGTGATTCAACATTTTGCCACATTGGGTGCCGGAGCGGATTGTGTTTCCATCGGTGAAGTGCGTCGGGCACTGCTTGCCGGAGTGGCTCCGTATAAGATTATTTTTAGCGGTGTGGGTAAGCGTGATGATGAGATCCAAGAAGCGCTGGCGTCGAATATTTTGTATATCAATGTCGAGAGTGATGCCGAACTCTCCAGAGTGGAGCTGATTGCGAAACGGTTGGGTATGGCGGCACGGATCAGCATTCGGGTTAACCCCAATATTGACCCCAAAACGCATCCGTATATTTCGACTGGACTGCATGACAATAAATTTGGGGTTGATATTAATACCGCAAAACGCATGTATCTGCGTGCCAACAATTCCGAGTATCTTGATCCGATAGGAATTCATTTTCATATTGGATCGCAGTTGACCGAGTTGGAACCTATTCGTGAAGCTGCCATCATTGTAGCGGATTTGGTGCGTTCCTTGCAGACGGTTAATATTGACCTGAAATTTTTTGATATCGGGGGTGGTTTAGGGATTCGTTATCGTGATGAAGAGACCATTGAACCTTATGAGTATGCTCAGGCAATTCTCTCGACGCTTACGGCATTGGAACTCACGGTAGTCTGTGAACCAGGGCGCTTCCTGACCGCCAATGCGGGCTATTTTCTTACCAAAGTACTCTATGAAAAATGTCATGATCACAAGCGCTTTGTTATTGTGGACGGGGCAATGAATGACCTGTTGCGACCGAGCCTTTACGGAGCCTATCACCGGATCGAAGTGATTGGAAAAGAAGATGTCGAACCCACCGTTGCTGACATTGTTGGTCCCGTATGTGAAAGTGGTGATTTTTTGGCAAAATCCTACCCACTGCCATCACTAGAGCATAATGATTTGCTCATTGTTCACAGTGCCGGAGCATACGGTTTTGGGATGGGTAGTAACTACAATACACGAGGTCGTTCGGCAGAGGTCGCAGTTGAAAACACGAAAAGTCGTCTCATTCGGCAGCGAGAGTCTTTTGAGGATCTCATTGCGTTAGAGACCCCTTATTTAAAGCGATAGCAAATGGTTTTTATAGATGTACAAGGGACGTTGATTGATGATGTGCATAAGCAGCCGATTCGGGGTGCTATAGCACTGATTGACACCTTGAATGCTCGGCAGATCCCTTATATGGTGATCACCAATAATACCAAGCGTGCCAGTAAGGATTTTTGGTACTATCTTAAGAGTATCGGTTTGAATATTCCTCAGGCGCATTATCTGGACCCCTTGATGACACTGGAGTCTGTGATGCCAAAAACAATGACCGTGGCAGCGTATGGTGCACAAGAGTTTTTGGACGTACTTTCGGCGATGGGATATGAGTTGGAGTATCGAAACCCCCAAGCTGTATTGATTGCTATCAAAGAGGATTTTAGTGCCAATGAATATGCTCAGATGATTGATTATCTACTTTCTGGAGCACGACTGATTGGAATGCATGAGACAAGCATTTATGCGAAAAATGGTAGACGATATCCCGGTGTCGGTGCCATTTTAAAGCTGTTGGAGTTTGCCACTTCACAATCGTACGAAGTGGTAGGAAAACCCAGCAGCGCTTTTTATGCGGAAGCACTACGACGTTTACGCCTGCAACAAGCGGATGTGACGTATGAGGATATTCGTATTATTAGTGATGATGTAAAAGGGGACTTAAGCGGTGCTGCAGCCTTAGGTATGCGAACTATTTTTGTACTAAGCGGCAAGTACCAAAATGCTGAGGAGATACTGCCATATCTTCACGAAGATGAACGTCCTGATGGTGTGTATGCAGATGTATTTGAAGTATTGAAAGTGGAGTTACAGGAGTGAGTATGACAACATTACAAGAGTGTCGTGATGCGATTGATCGTATTGATAATAAGATATTAGCATTGCTGAATGAACGTATGTCAGTGGTGGAACGTGTCGGTGAAATTAAAAATGAGAGTGGCGGTGCCATCTACCGACCCGAGCGGGAAAAGGCGATTATTGCGCGTTTGGAAAAGTTGAGTGAGGGGAAAATATTGAACAAAGCGGCCATTGAGGCGATTTTTTTGGAAATTTTTGCCGTTGCCCGCAATATTGAACTGCCGGAGCGTATAGCTTTTTTGGGCCCTGAGGGGAGCTTCACACATCAAGCAGCCGAATCTCGGTTTGGTGGTATGAGCGATTATCTCTCGTTGGGCTCGATTCACGGCGTCTTTAAAACATTGGAGTCTGGACGGGCCAAATTTGGGGTAGTTCCGGTCGAAAACAGCCGTGACGGTGTTGTCGGTGAGACTTTAGACTTGTTGGCCAAAAGCAATATTAAAATCGTTGCAGAGCTTTATATGCCCATTCACATGTCGTTTGCAACTAAAGCACGTCATCTTGAAGAGGTGAAATTCATCTATTCAAAAGACAAGGGGTTTGGGCAGTGTCGTGAATTTTTACAGGAGCATGGGCTTGACAGTATTGAGCATATTCCGGTGGAATCAACGGCAAAAGCGGCTATTTTAGCATCGCAAGATGCCAACGCCGCGGCTATTTGCAGTCATATTGCCGCCAAGATGTACGGAGTGCCGACACTGTTTGAAAATATTGAAGATGTTCATAATAATACTACGCGTTTTATTATTTTAAGTGATTTCAAAAATGTGCGAAGCGGCGATGACAAAACGTCTCTGTTTGTACGTTTGAAAGATGCCGAAAAACCAGGAACACTGGCACGTTTTTTACAAGATTTTGATACCGAGCATATTAACTTGAGTAAAATTGAGAGCAGAC
>JALUJE010000059.1:5366-13294 GCA_027057185.1 Helicobacteraceae bacterium
AGCAGACCTGCGAAAGACGGCGATGTTTTTGCCTATTGGTTTTTTATTGATTTTTATGGACATATTGACGATGATAACATCCAAAAAGTACTTCAACAGCATACCGGAGAGGTGACTTGGCTGGGAAGTTATGTACGAGGTGATCAATGACATTTAATACAACATTAGAAGGTATCAAGACTTATGAGGCGGGTAAGCCGATTGAGCTGGTAGTGCGGGAATTCGGTATTGCATCTTCAGATATTATTAAATTGGCTTCTAATGAGAACCCAAAAGGGTGTTCACCAAAAGTACAGGAGGCGGTGCGTCACATGATCAGTAAGATGGCACTCTACCCTGATGACTCGATGTTTGCACTAAAACGTGCATTGGCATCTCGTTTTGATGTGAATGATAATGAGCTCATTATCGGTGCTGGGAGTGATCAGATTATTGAATTTCTGATTCATGCCAAAGCCAATAACAATACGAAAGTCTTGATGAGTGCGGTAACCTTTGCCATGTATGAAATTTATGCCCGACATGTAGGAGCCGAAGTGATTCGTACTCCCTCATATGAGCACCGTTTTGATGAGTTTTATGCAGCGTATCAAACATATAAGCCTGGCATTATTTTTATTTGTACACCCAATAATCCCACCGGAGATGCAGTGGATCGAGAGGCACTGTATCAATTTCTAAAAAAAATAGATAGTGATACGCTCGTAGTAGTTGACGGTGCCTATATGGAATACGCCGCGTTTAAAGATCCTACCAAAGCAGTGGTTCCAAAAGAGCTCATTGGACGTTTTGCCAATGTGATTTATTTGGGAACGTTTTCCAAAGCATACGGCTTGGGCGGTATGCGTGTGGGGTACGGTATTGCCGGAGAGAATATTATTGCTGCCCTTTATAAATTGCGTCCACCATTTAATATCACAACGCTCTCACTTGAAGCAGCGACAGTAGCCTTGCGCGATAACGCATTTGTTGAGGAGTCAGTAGCGGAGTGTTTTGACGAGATGAAACACTTTGAAACTTTCGCAGCCAGAGCGGGTATTGAAGCGATTCCGAGTTATACCAATTTTGTTACATTACAGCTCCATAAGGAACAAAATTCATCGGACTTAGCTTTTGCACTACTTAAAAAAGGTATTATTGTAAGGGATTTAAGTAGTTATGGTCTCAATGCTATTCGTGTCACCATAGGGACTCCTGAGCAGAACAGACGGTTTTTTGAGCAGTTTACAACAGTATTATAATTTACATGTAGGTTTGAATGGATTTTAAAGCGCTCTTCTCACAATTGGTTTCACTGTATAGTAAGTTGACAACACCGCAAAAGATGGTAATTGGCGGTGCTGTGGTTACCGTCGTCGCTTTTTTAATTTTTTTGATAGTTTATACCTCCAGTGCCGATTCCCGTGATAATTACAAAACACTCTTTGAATCACTCTCTTCGGCTGATGCCGCCAAAGTTATTGAGAAGCTCGAAAAAGACGGTGTGCCGTATCGAATTGTTGAGGAGAATGTTATTGAAGTTCCTCAAGATGTGGTCTACAAAGAACGCATTGCGATTGCATCATTAGGAATTCCCAAAGACAGCGGTGTCGGATTTGAGCTTTTTGACAAACAGGAGTTTGGTGCAACCAGTTTTGATCAAAATGTCAAATATTTACGGGCACTTGAAGGAGAATTGGCACGGACGATTAATGCACTTTCTCCGGTTGATCGCTCCAATGTTAATCTGGCTATTCCCAAAGAGAGCCTTTTTGTTTCCAAGGAAGTAGCACCGTCTGCTTCGGTCATGATACAGTTACAACCGAATAGCGCACTTTCGCACAAACAAATTCGCGGTATCAAGAACTTGGTAGCGGCATCGGTGCCGAAACTGACACCGGAGAGTGTTATGCTCATCAATTCTGATGGTGAAACACTTGGTGATGAAGATGCTATGGTGGCGATGAATGAACTCTCGGCAATGCAGCAAAAATACAAATCACTTGAAGAGAAAAAACGTGAACGTAAAATTGTCAATGTATTGGCTCCGTTTATCGGAGGAAAAGATCGGGTGGTTGCCAATGTTACTATAGAATATGATTTTTCACAGAAAAGTTCCACTTCAGAAGTATATGATCCCGATAGTGTGGTTCGAAGTGAGCAGTCGTCAGAAGAGAAAAAAGAGGGTGCTTCACCGGCACCGGCGGGAGGGGTTCCTGGAGTGGTGAGTAATATTGGACCGGTTCAGGGATTGGAGTCTGCTCAAAGTCAAAATACATATACAAAAAATTCTACCACTACGAATTATGAAATTTCTAAAACCGTGTCGACGACCAAAGGAGAATTTTCAAAAATTAAACGTATTACGGCAGCGGTGGTGGTTGATGGAAAATATCGGAACACGGGAGATGCCGAGGGCAATACGCAAGATACCTTGGAGTATGTTGCTTTAGATGAGAGTCAACTCGATGCTATTACATCTTTGGTAAAGCAGTCTATCGGCATTGATGAGACACGTGGTGACCAGGTGTCGGTACGAAATTTTCAATTTGAATCATCGAAGTCAATACTGCAAGCAGAAGGTACGGTCAGTCAGGTTTCTGGATTTGTCAATACGTATATTGAACCTTTTTTACCGTTGCTTCAGTATCTTTTAGTTGCTATTATTTTATTTATAGGATATAAAAAGATTATTCTTCCGTTTGCCGAACGAATGTTGGAGGTAACCAAAGAGGAAGATGCACTGGAAAAGCCGGTGTTGGATTTTGAAGATGAAGATGAAGAGGATCTGGTAGAAAAAGCGCAGCAAATGCGTAAAAAAGTGGAAGAACAGCTTGGTATGAACGAGAACTATAATGAAGATGAACTCAAGCATGATGTATTGATTGAAAAAATCAAAACTATTGCGGATGAAAAACCGGAAGATCTGGCGTCCATTTTCCATGCATTGATTCAAGAAGAGCTTAGCGGTGGTAACGAAATTGCCAAAGCACCACCAACCAAGGAGGCATCATCATGACACTTTCACCAACCCAACAGGCCCAGATTGACGAGATGAGTATGTCAGAGAAAATCTCCATTTTTCTACTGCAGTTGGGTGAGGATGCTACGGCCAGCATTTTTTCTAACATGAGTGTAGAAGATATTACGGAAGTCTCGAAATATATTGCCGATAATAAAACGATTGACAAGACGATTGCCACGGCGGTTCTTGAAGAATTTTATGCGATCATTCAGTCAAGTCAATACATGAGTAGCGGCGGTATGGAGTATGCCCGGGAAATTCTCTATAAAGCATTGGGTCAAGATGAAGCCAAAAAGGTGATGGAACGTCTTTCTAAAAGTATGGCAAATACACAAAATTTCTCCTATTTGGCTAAGATTAAACCGCAGCAGTTGGCGGATTTTATTGTTAATGAACATCCGCAGACGATTGCTCTAATTTTAGCGCATATGGAACCTACTGCGGCGGCTGAGGTGATTGGTCTGTTTAGTGATGAACTGCGCTCGGAAATTGCCATGCGTATGGCAAAGTTGGGAGATATCTCGCCTTCAGTTATTAAGCGGGTCAGTGCGGTGTTGGAATCCAAGCTGGAATCATTGGCATCTTATAAAGTCGAGGTAGGCGGGCCTCGTGCCGTAGCAGATATTTTCAACCGTTTGGGTGCTAAAGCATCGAAATCGACTCTGGCTCAAATTGAGCAACTTGACGAACAATTGGCCGGTTCCATTAAGGAGATGATGTTTACATTTGAAGATATTGTCTCTCTTGATGGTACGGGTATTCGCGAGATTTTAAAAGTTGCCGATAAAAATGATCTGATGCTCTCACTGAAAAGTGCAGCTGAAGAGCTTAAAGAGAAGTTTTTCTCCAATATGTCTGAACGAGCACGTGCCGCTTTTGAAGAAGAGATGCAGTTTATGGGAGCGGTGAAGGTGAAAGAGGTGGAGGCGGCACAGCGTAAAATTGTTGAGACCGTGCAACAGCTTGCTGAACAGGGTGTATTGCAAGTCGGTGAAAATGACGAGATGATTGAGTAATCCCATGGACAGAGTCATTACAAAAGAGATGCTAAAGAGCCAGAATATCAATAAGTACAAATTTAAAGTATTAGCTATAGGCGGGCACAGCGATAGTTCAGAACAGGCGATTTCGGTGCCATCGCAAGATACACATTCCGGTGAGAATGTTGAACAGAGCGCTACGACATCCTCTCGAGATGAGTTGGTGGAATCTCTGTTGAAAAAGACGGATGAAATTTCTTCAAACTTTATTAAAATACAGATGAAGCTTGAAGAGCAGGAAGCGGCATTTAAAGCGGAACTAGAGCGGGTAAAACAGGAGGCTTATGAGCAAGGAGTTGCCGATGGTAAGCAGATGTTTGAAGCCGAATTGGAAGCATCCAAAGCCGAAGGCGTAGAACAATTTGCTAAATCAGTGAAAACACTCAACGCTAGTGCTGCCGAGTTTCTTGATGCCTTGGAAGAGATTCGACAGGAATTGACACTGGCCGCTCTGGACATCGCTAAGGAAGTCATTGAAGACGAGTTGCATGAACACTCTACGACGATTGCTAAAAAGCTCTCTTCAGCACTTATCGCAGAGCTTCATAGTGCTTCGAAAATAACGTTGAAGGTGAACCCTAAGGATCATGGCGCCATTAGTGAACGGGTATCGAATCTCGAACATGTGACGGTTCTGTCCGATAGTGCCGTGAGCCCGGGCGGTGTTATTGCCATTAGCGATGTGGGCAATATTAATTCAGAGATTATGAAGCGATACGAGCGTATCAAAAAAGCAGCACTTTCGGGCTGAACAATATATTAGGTAGATAATGAATATTAAATCATACAGTATGGAAGAGCTTGAATCTTTATGTCGGGAGATCCGAGCACGGATTATTGACGTTGTCAGCAGTAATGGCGGACATCTCAGCTCAACACTCGGTGCCACAGAACTCATTGTTGCAATGCATAAGGTATTCGATATTGATAAAGATCCTTTTATTTTTGATGTGTCACATCAGGCCTATGCCCATAAGTTGTTGACAGATCGATGGGAAGATTTTGAGACGTTACGGCAGTTTGGCGGTATTTGCGGCTACACGAAGCCGAGTGAATCGGAATATGACTATTTCGTAGCAGGACACAGTTCGACATCGATCTCTTTGGGGGTAGGTGCGGCAAAAGCCATCGCACTTAAAGGTGAAAATGAAGAACGTATTCCCATTGTGGTGATTGGTGATGGCTCTATCAGTGCAGGTATGGCATATGAGGCAATGAATGAACTTGGTGATCTGAAATTGCCGATGGTTATTATTTTGAATGACAATGAGATGAGTATTGCCAAACCGATCGGTGCAGTAAGTCGCATGCTCTCTTCCGCTATGGCAAGTCCTTTTTATCAGAAATTTCGTAGTAACGTAGAGCAGTTTGTCGACAATTTCGGTGATAGTGCGCACTACATGGCAAGACGGTTTGAAGAGTCGTTTAAGCTTATTACGCCGGGCATTTTGTTTGAAGAGATGGGTATTGAATATATTGGTCCGATTGACGGACATAATTTAGCACAACTTGTTGAAAATTACGAACTGGCAAAACAGATGCGTCGACCGGTTATTTTGCATGTACAGACACTAAAAGGTAAAGGCTATGAGATTGCCGAGGGCCAGAATGAAAAATGGCATGGGGTGGGTCCTTTTGACATTAAAAGTGGTGCTAGTTGTAAAAAAAACAGTGCAAAAAGTGCGACGGAAATTTACTCAGAGGCACTGTTACATGTTGCCAAACATAATGAAAAAATTGTTGGGGTGACGGCGGCAATGCCAAGTGGAACGGGTATATCGACATTAATGGAAGCCTTTCCGGAACGTTTTTGGGATGTGGCGATTGCCGAGCAGCATGCCGTCACCTCTATGGCGGCATTGGCAAAGGAGGGGTTTAAACCTTTTTGTACCATCTATTCGACCTTTATGCAACGTGGCTACGATCAGGTAATTCATGATGTCTGTTTGATGAATTTGCCGGTTGTTTTTGCACTAGATCGTGCCGGAATTGTTGGAGAGGACGGTGAGACCCATCAAGGGGTTTTTGATATCGGTTTTTTACGTGCCATACCCAATATGACGCTTCTTGCACCGCGTGATGAAAAGTCGATGCATCAGGCCGTCGGTTTTGCTGCTGAATTTGCTACGCCATGTGCCCTGCGTTATCCGCGTGGTAGTTTTAGTAATGTTGAACTTCCTGAGTCACAGCCCTTTAGTTTAGGAAAATCACAATTGCTAATATCACATGAGAGTAATACACTTTTCATTGGTTATGGTAATGGTGTGGGACGTGCCAAAGAGACGATGGAGCTAATTGATAAAAAGATTTCACTCTTAGATTTGCGTTTTGTAAAACCACTCGATCGAGACATGCTTTTGCAGATGAGTCAGCACCATAAACAGTGGTACATTTTTAGTGATTCTGCCAAAATGGGTGGTGTGGGTAGTGCCATTTTAGAGTTTTTAAGTGATGAAAATATTACTGATGTTAACGTGGTGACCTTTGAGTATATTGATGCATTCATTACTCATGGAAATACAGCGTTAGTTGAAAAATCACTAGGACTGCTTCCAGAGCAATTAGCTAAACGTATTAAGTAGTAGGGGTTCTCATTACTCCCATAAAGAGAATCTGATACGGCTACAATATATGGTACAAAGAAATTCAAGTAAAATCATATCGAATGATACTATTTCAATCTTATTCCTAACTTTTGCTATAATGTTGGACAATAAATGAAGTAGGAGTTGAATTATGAAAACTATTCAGTTACAAATTGATGATAAAAACTATGATTCACTTTTAAATATTCTTAATAACCTCAGAGATGGTTTCATCAAAAAACTTACTGTTAAAAATGATACAGACAGTATCGATACTGTGTCTGATGAAGAACAAAATTATTATGAAGACTTACTGGAAAATATGAGTGATGTGTATAAATAGGTTTCACTTCCCATTGTTCAGATACTCATTAGGATTTAGATCTGGAGAGTATGCAGGAAGATAAAAAAGTGCGATGTGCTTTTGAATGATAACACCTTTTTTACTAACTAAAGATAAGTGACATGTAAAAATTTATGAACGCAACATAATAATACCGGCTTGACGTCCTGTTGTACCGCTATCAGCGCGATAAGAGAAAAAGGTGTGATGCTCGCAGGATGTGCAGTGCTGCATGACTTCAATATGACTCTTTGCAACGCCACACTCTTGTAACTGTTGTACGAGAATTTGATTGACATGTAAGAAAAAACGATCTTCTTTTTGTAATACCGTATTATCGTATCTCAAGTGTTTCGCCTCTTCATATATCTTCTCATTCACTTCATAACAGTTCTGACAAATTGAAGGACCTAAAACGGCAATAATGTTCTCGCTCTTACTATCAAAATGTTCTGCCATCATAGTAATGCTGTTTTTGATGATATTTTGAAATGCTCCAGCGCGTCCGGCATGAATAGCGGCAATGGCATGAGCGTCTGGGTCGTATAGCAATATTGGAGTGCAGTCCGCGGTCATCACCATCAACGGCAGATCAATTTGATTGGTAATGAGGGCATCACACTCAGGTGGTAGCGTGTTTGAATTGGATGTGGAAACTACCATAACCCTGTTGGAGTGTAGCTGTTTCATGGTGGCAAGCACATGGTGGCGATACTGAAGTTGTGCTGCTAGAACAAGATGATTTCGTGTCACGACAGCAGGATGATCACCGACATGAAAGGCCATATTGTTACTACAGTAAGGTGCTCTACCGTTGCCGCCTGTTCTACATGTAAATGCGTGAGTCAGTAGGGTGCTAGGTAACAGTTTTGAGGTAAAAAGCTTCATAATATATTAGTATAGCAGAAAAGTTTGTTACAATGTCAGAAACTAACAGGGGAATATTTTGAGTCAGT
>JALUJE010000060.1 GCA_027057185.1 Helicobacteraceae bacterium
ACTTTATTGGTCAGCGCCTCCAGATGGAAAAATTTAAAGAAAAAATGGAAAAAATGATGGATGAAATGAAAAAAGCCGCCAAGATCACTTACGCCAAATAGTGATTGTCCTCCCTTCTGTCGTTGAAACAATAACGTTTCGCGGCAAAGGCCTCCATGTTAAACGCGACGACCTGTTGCATCCTTACCTTAGCTGAAACAAATTTCGTAAACTTTACACGCTCTATCATACTCCGGCATCACGTTACCAAAAAGTAATCTCGTATGGTGGGAGTCAATCAAATGCCATGCTCTCTCTTGCGTATATCTGTCACATGAAAGGTTGGGCATTTGAATACTACACCAAACCACTCAATTTACATGTAAAAAATAGTACCGATGGTAATTTTTCCAAGGCGAAGGCATTGGGTATGAAAGTGGTGGAGCTGACGCACGAGGAGTATGAGCGTAGCATCAATGCACTCTTTTTTCATACCGATGAAACAATTGCACTCATTCCACAAGGAGGAGCTGCATCGATGGCACAAGAAGGTGTTACGCTTTTAGCCGATGAAATTACCCGGTGGCAACAAGCGATGCAGATAGAAAATTTACATGTAGTGACCCCTTCTGGTACGGGAACAACGGCATTTTATTTGGCTCAAGTACTCTCATGTGCATGCTATACGACACCGGTTGTCGGTAGTGTTGCCTATCTGAAAAAGCAGATGCGTGCTTTGGGTGAGCTGCCGGTAAATTTGCAGGTTATTGATACAAAGAAAACCTACCATTTTGCCAAGCCCTATAGAAGCTTTCTTACCGTGCATGAAGAACTCAAACGCTGTGGGATTGAATTTGACTTGCTTTATGCACCTAAAATGTGGCTGGCACTTGAAGAAGAGACGGAAGCGCTACGTGGTGATATTCTCTATGTTCATAGCGGCGGTGTGTACGGAAATGCTACAATGTGTCAACGATATCACTATAAAGGGTGGATAAGATGACTTCTTCTCAAGAAAAAAAGATTAAACGGGTACTGTTATTGCTGTTGGTTTCGCCTTTTATTTCGGGGTTTTTAACGGCAATGATCGTTTTTACCGAGCCTGACATCATGATGTCGATGGGACTGGCAGGCATGGTTGGTTTGTGGATGATTAGCGCTATAGCAAGCTATAAAGCAATTAAAGGGTATATTTTCGGTTAGTTTCTATTTCGGGCATTCAGATCGTCAAAGGCAACTAAAACACGTTGTACAAGTCCCTCTTGACCGGCACGTAACCACTTTCTCGGATCATAATACTTTTTGTTGGGCTTATCGGCACCTTCAGGATTTCCAATCTGTCCTTGCAGGTAAGGCTGATATTTCTCATAGTAATGTTTCACACCATTCCAGGTTGCCCACTGGGTGTCGGTATCGACATTCATTTTAATAACACCGTAGCTGATAGCCTCACGAATCTCTTCGAGCGATGAGCCTGAACCACCGTGAAATACAAAGTCTACCGGTTTTGCATCGGTATGAAATTTTTGGGCAATATACTGTTGTGAGTTATCTAAAATGGATGGCGTAAGTGTGACGTTACCGGGTTTATAGACACCGTGGACATTACCGAAGGACGCGGCAATAGTAAAACGGTGGCTTACTTTGGAGAGCTCCTCGTAGGCATAGGCAACTTCTTCGGGCTGCGTATAGAGCAGGGCATTATCAATATCGGTATTGTCCACGCCGTCCTCTTCACCGCCGGTAACACCCAGCTCAATTTCTAGACTCATTCCCAGCTTTTGCATACGTTCAAGATAGCTTTTGCAGGTTGCAATATTCTCTTCAATCGGTTCTTCAGAGAGATCAATCATATGAGAACTAAACAGTGGGGTACCGTAGCTTTGGTAGTGTGCTTCCGATGCCTCGAGTAGGGCATCAATCCAGGGGAGGAGTTTGCGTGCGGCATGATCGGTATGTAAAATAACTGCTACACCATATGCTTCTGCCATCATATGCACATGTTGCGCTCCGGAGATGGCACCGCCAATCGAAGCAAAATCGTGAGCATTGCTAAGACCTTTACCGGCAAAAAAGCTTGCTCCTCCATGTGAAAACTGAATAATCACCGGAGCATTTGCCTCACGGGCTGCTTCGAGCACTCCGTTGATAGAGTCTGAATTCACTACATTGATGGCAGGAAGGGCAAATCCACCCTCTTTTGCCGCTTTATATACCTTCTGAACATCGTCACCACTTAAAACACCCGGCTTCACTAAATCCAATATACCCATGAAAAAATCCTCCAAAATAATGGCGGATTATAACAATTTTTTGGTATGATAAAGCTCAAATGAGGATTAAATTTTGAATATTTTGATGAGCGTTGTTTTTTTGTACAGCATCACACTTTATGCAGCGCATCCCAAGGCCTTTGCCTCCCTCGCCAAAAATTTTGACACGGATATTCAGAACATTCGTGTTTATGAAAAGAGTGGATGTTTTCATATGCATCATCCGTTTTTCGAAGCGTATACGCATCAGATTGAGCAGTGCTTTGTCTTGGGCTTTGCACTCGATCGCGCCATTGAAGAGGCTGAGGATACTCCGGAACAAAAAACAGTGTATTTGCAGGCATTGCGAGCATTACAATCGGATCACGAGGTACTAGAAACATTGTATATTGATCGGCTCAATGGTGCGATGGCAGATGACAATCTTACGTGCTTTACACAGATGCTCAACACTCCAATGGCACCGTTGTTACAGGAGCGCTTGCGTCAACGGGTACTTGAGTATTATCGATCCAGACGGGTACACCATCGCATTAAAGCGGCAGAGGCTCTGTTGCAAGAGCAGCAACTTGATGCGTACAGCCGTAAAGTTGCCATTGAAGAGCAGCAGGCGTATGAAGAACATCTTCGGGTATTGACTGCGGCACAGGCCAAAAAAATACGTCGTTCAGGGGTACGGAATCGACGTAACAGTGTCTTGGTTTCTACAAAAAATATTGGAAATGATATTGAGTTTTATGCCCAAAACCGTAATGCTTTTGCGGTGACAATGACACTGAAACTCAGGCAGTTGAAAAATCTTAAGGCTACTCAGAAGCTACCTCTGTATGTCGAATTGCCGGCACACTCCAAACAGAAAATACTGCGTCTACAACGTATTGATGTGACACTTCCGGTGCAGTACCAGTCCCGCTACGGTTGGGTGATGGGGCTGGCATCGGCACGGCATGATGCAAATTATGAGTACTGGCTTCCCTTTCAAAAAGGTAAAAAAGTGCGGGTGTCGCAAGGATTTAACGGAAAAACCAGCCATAATGGCTATTCGCGATATGCCGTAGATTTTGCGGTGCCTGAGGGAACACCCATCTATGCGGCACGTGGCGGTACGGTGGTGGCAACCAAGGCTTCGGGTGCAAAAGGGGCACTCAAACGTAGTTATGGCAAGTATGCCAACTATATTGTTATTGAACATCGTGACGGAACGTTCGGAAAATATTATCATCTTCAACAAGGGGGTGTCCGGGTGTCAGTAGGTAGTGTGGTAAGGCGGGGTGAGCTTATTGGCTATAGCGGCAATACGGGTTACTCCAGTGGGCCACATCTGCACTTTAGTGTGAGCAAGGTCGATCCTCGGTACAAGCAGCGCCCGATTACCGTGCCGTTTCGGTTGCAAACTGCCAAGGGCATCGTTAGTAGTATTAGGCGGGGAGATGTTTACACGAGGTAATATGCATAGCAAGCCAAAGTGCCTGTGCTGAGGTGTTTATGACTCGATGGGGTGTGCGGGCTTTAAGAAATAGATAATCTCCGCACTGCAATGCCATCACATCTCCGGCAACATTGAGTGTCGCCTCACCTTGTAGTAGCAGGACCCACTCGTCCTGTTCTTGTTCCATCCACCTGCCGTGGTTAAACGAGGCAGAGACAATCCGTTCTACGGTAATGTGATGATGAGAGAGCAGGGTCTCAAACGCTTCACCGTGTGTAGGACAGGGCGGTAGATTTGTAAAAATATTATGCATTTGTTGATATCCATCAATTTTATTTCTTTAGAAGTGTCCTAATATTACAATATCGAAAATAATAATAGGGTTACAGATGGCAGATATTAAATCGTTTTTAACGACCGATCATCGCACGTGCGATGCATACTTTTCACAAATGGAAAATAGTGCAAATGAGGGAACATTGGCAGATGCCATGGAGGCTTACACAAAATTTTCCGGTGCCACCGAGCACCATTTTCAGATGGAAGAGCGGGTAATGTTCCCGGCCTTTGAACAGAAGACGGGTATGACACAAGGACCGACGGAAGTTATGCGTATGGAACACCAGCAGCTTCGCTCTTTACTGAAACAGCTTGGCGAAGCTATTGAGCATGATGACCGTACCAAGTTTTTCGGATTGACTGAGACACTAATGATTATGATGCAGCAGCACAACATGAAAGAAGAACAGATGCTCTACACCATGGCACAACAGCATCTGAGTGCTGATGCCGATCAGATTATTGATATGATGGAGTCGATGATTGTCGAGTAGTTATTTATGAATTTTACGGGTCTTTCACTGGAGCAGGCACCGCCTTTGAGTGCTCCGGCACGTTTTTTTATTACGGCGGTACTTTTTTTGATGTTCGCGGCAGTGGTCATGATATGTAGTGACAGTAGCAGTGTGAGCAGTCGCTATCGTGTTGAAGCCATTGCATTAACCCACCTTTTTACTCTTGGCGTTTTTGCTTTTGTGATGCTCGGCGCGCTTCAGCAGATGCTACCCGTTCTTGCCGGAGTGGCACTGCCGCAGGCATTACGGGTGGCACGGGCATCGCATTTTCTTTTGAGCGTAGGGGTACTTGCGCTGTTTTTCGGACTTTTTTTTACCCTCTCGTGGTTGATGGCAATCGCGCTCATAATGCTTTTTTTAGGTTTTTTTCTAATTTTTGGTGCTATTATCGGCGCATTGATTGAGGTGAGGCATTTGAATGCAACGGTGCGTGCCATGGGTGTTGCCGTTGCTTTTGGAGTGGCTTCCGTGCTGATGGGTCTGCAGCTTTTAGGGGTGCATATTGGAGAAAATGTAACGCAGAGCAGTTATGTGCTTTCGAACATTCACAGTGTCTGGGCCATTTTTGGTTTTGCAGGAATCCTGGTTATAGGTGTCTCCTTTCAGATTTTACCGATGTTTTACGTTACCCCCGCATTTTCTAAAAACTTTACGAAATATGCGCTCGTAGGGGTTGTGACTGCACTGTTGGTCTGGCTACTACTTAATCTGGAGGCTGCATCATATGCTATAGTGGCAACCTTTCTGATCACGGCGGTATTATTATGGTTTTCGCTGGAGGTACTGCATCAACTGAAAGTACGTCAGCGTCAGCGAAGTGATGTTACCATCTGGTACTGGCAGTTGAGTGCCTATTCGCTCATGGCCGGCATGATTGTCTGGAGTCTTGATGCGATGGTACCGTATGACTTGAGTCTTTTAAGCGCATTACTTATTGGAGGAGGCTTTTTGCTTTCGATTATGAATGGCATGCTTTATAAAATTATCCCTTTTTTGGTCTGGTTTCATCTCAATGCCAAAGGTTACATGAATATTCCGACCATGCAAGAGATGTTTTCTGAAACTGTGGCTGAGGTACAGTTTGCTATGCATCTTCTGGCGCTATTGCTTTGTCTTCCTTTTGTGTTTGGGGCACACACACTCCAGGCCGCGGGAGTACTTCTGTTAATCTCTTCGAGTCTGTTGTTGTTCAATCTGCTCAGTGCACTAAAAATTTACCGTGATACGTTAGAGCGTAAACCTGATTTTGACGTAAGCAAGAGCGCATTATGAGTGATTACGAGGCGAAATTCCATCTACATGTAAAACGTACCCCCTATCATTCTCTTGAGCACGATGCGAAGGAATTTTTGAAAATAGAGAGTTTGCGGTATCGTTTTTCGTATCAGGAAGTTAAACAGCTAGTAGAGATGAGTATTGATCTACACATGTGGGATGAGCCACCTTTTCGTATGTTTTGGAAGGAATTTCCCAACAAAAAAGCAGCATTCCAATGGGCACGACACTACTATGAAAGCAAGAAAAATCAATTGCACAGTTATCGACATTTTGATGTCAGCTCTCACAAGACAGAGCATAAACTGAGGTTTTTGGAGCAAGAGAAAGCACATTTGGGTCTGGGCATGTGTCCAGTGGCATCTCCGAAAACACGCTGTTGCAATCTTTTAACACTCGATGCTGTCGAGAGTTGCGGGTTTGACTGTTCGTACTGCTCCATTCAGTCGTTTTATAACGATCACACCATCGGTTTTGACAGCGGTTTTGCTAAAAAACTCGATATGCTGGAGCTTGACCCGAACGTTATGTATCATATTGGTACGGGGCAGGCATCGGATTCTTTGTTGTGGGGCAATAGAGCCGGGATCTTAGATGCATTATTTGCATTTGCACGTAGGCATCCCAATGTTATTTTGGAGTTTAAAACTAAATCAGACAATATTAGCTATTTTCTTGAACATGAGGTGCCCTCAAATATTCTATGTACGTGGTCTCTCAATACTCCAACCATTATTACCAATGAAGAGCATCGAAGTGCACCGTTACACAAGCGGATTCAAAGTGCCCGTACCTTGGTAGACAACGGAGTGAAAGTCGGCTTTCATTTTCATCCGATTGTTGTTTATGAAGATTATCTTCAAGAGTATGTGTGTGTCTATGAAGAACTGCTGGCAACCTTTGAACCGTCCGAGGTGGCATTAGTCTCTTTTGGTACCCTGACGTTCATTAAGCCGGTTATTAAACAGTTGCGTGAGCGCAACTTTAAGAGTAAAATATTGCAGATGCCCTTTGCCGATGCTGCGGGAAAACTTTCCTACCCGCTCCAGCAAAAACGGGAGATGTTTGCACATGCCTACAAGAGTTTTCGACCATGGCATGCAGAGGTTTTTTTCTATTTGTGTATGGAAGAACCGACACTGTGGCGCGAGACTTTCGGGTATGAGTATGCTACCAATATTGATTTTGAGCGCGATATGTTAAGCAGCTACGCCAACACACTGGGCATACCTTATCTCTATTCATAACAGCAGATTGTACTATGCATGGGCAAACTGATAATGGTCTAAGAAAGTGGTAAAACCCCCTAAAATAGGAGGTTTTTAAAGGGTGATGTAATCGACTACATCATCCCCGGCATACCGCCCATGCCACCCATCTCAGGTGCTGCCGGCATTGCAGGTTTTTCTTCTGGAATTTCCACAATAGCGGCTTCTGTAGTTAGTAGCAGACTTGAAACAGAGGTTGCATTGGTAAGTGCTACGCGTGAGACTTTATAAGGATCGATAATTCCAACTTTGAACATATCGACATATTCTCCTGTGGCAGCATCAAAGCCCGTAGTAGTACTTTTGGCATTGGCAATACCATTGACCACAACACCCGTATCATAGCCGGCATTTTCTGCAATCTGCTTGACCGGTGCTTTAATGGCACGCATAATAATCTCGTAACCAATTTTTTGGTCGCCCTCAAGCGCTAAAGAGACTTGGGCACCGGCATGGATAAGTGCTGCACCGCCACCGATTAAGATACCTTCTTCAACCGCGGCTTTGGTTGCAGAGAGTGCATCGTCAACCCGGTCTTTTTTCTCTTTCATTTCTGTTTCGGTGGCGGCACCCACTTTAATAACCGCAACACCGCCGCTAAGCTTGGCAAGACGCTCTTGTAATTTCTCTTTGTCATATTCTGATGACGTTGCCTCAAGCTGTGTTTTGATTTCATTAACACGTGCTTGTACGGCTGCTTTGTCCCCGGCACCGTCAACAATCGTTGTATTATCTTTGTCAATGACTACACGTGCAGCACTTCCCAAATCGTCAAGTGTGGTAGACTCCAATGTGCGGCCTACCTCTTCAGAGATGACGACTCCCCCGGTGAGTGTTGCAATATCTTGTAGCATTGCTTTACGTCGGTCACCAAATCCTGGTGCTTTTACTGCTGAGATATTTAAAATACCACGGAGTTTGTTGACCACGAGGGTTGCGAGCGCCTCTCCCTCAACATCTTCGGCCACAATGAGTAGTGGGCGTGATGTTTTCTGTACCTGCTCAAGTACCGGTAGTAGATCCTTGAGGTTAGATATTTTTTGATCGAACAGTAAGATAAATGGATTTTCAATTTCCGCAATCATCTTTTCACTGTTGGTAATGAAATACGGACTTAAATAGCCACGGTCAAACTGCATACCCTCAACAACGTCAAGTTCGTCGTTAATCCCTTTTGCCTCTTCAACGGTAATGACACCGTCTTGTCCCACTTTTTTCATTGCTTCGGCAATCATATCTCCAATGGCGGCATCGGAATTTGCAGAAATGGTAGCAACCTGTGCAATCTCTTTTTGATCTTTAATGACCTTGGAAGATGCTTTAAGCTTCTCTAAAATAGCTTCGGTAGCTTTATCCATACCGCGTTTTACCTCTACCGGATTGGCACCGGCAGTAATATTTCGTAAACCCTCCTGAAAAATAGCATTAGCCAAAATGGTGGCTGTCGTGGTACCGTCACCTGCTTCATCGGCAGTATTGGACGCTACCTCTTTAACCAGTTGTGCTCCCATATTCTCTAAAGGGTCTTTTAGCTCAATTTCACGTGCAACAGAAACCCCGTCTTTGGTAATACTTGGAGAACCGTAACTCTTTTGAATCAATACATTGCGACCACGTGGTCCCATAGTAACTTTAACCGCATCAGTAAGTTTTTGAACGCCTCGCGCCAACTCATTACGTGCATCATCTGAAAAGTGGATATCTTTAGCCATTATAACTCCTTATAATTGTTTAATGTGAATAATTTACTTGATGATACCAAAAAGGTCATCAACATCTATAATTAAGTATTTTTCTCCGTCAACTTCAAATTCATTGCCGGAATACTTACCAAAAACGACCACGTCATTAACTTTGACATTGTCAACATCACTACTGATTGCCATCACCTTACCCTGTGAAGGTTTTTCTTTAGCATTATCAGGAATGATAATACCTGATGCCGTGGTGCCTGCCTCTTCTGTTCGTTGCACCAACACACGTTTGCCTAATGGTTGAAAATTCATAATAATCCTTTTGTAAGAAATAATTTTTTATGGATGGTATTCTACTCAACTTTTGGTAAATTGTCAACTCTTTTAGTCACTTAGGCTAAAGTATATTTAGCATTGGTGTCGTAACATGTAATATTGCAAAATACATGTAAAGCATGCCGAGTATGTTAAAACAGTGGCTTTCAATGAAGTTTAAAGAAACTCCGATATAATTTCACTCTCTTTTAAAATGTGTCACGGTAGCTCAGCTGGTTAGAGCACTGGTCTCATAAGCCGGGGGTCGGGGGTTCAAGTCCCCCCCTTGACACCATAAACAGCTTTCAAACTTTACATGTAAATTTCACAAACGCAAGTAGTTACTCCATGTCGAGTGGGTCAAGATTTTTGTATTCGTCATCGGTAAAGAGTCGTGAAATGGAGATAAACCGTACCCCAAGCGGAATTTCAATAGAAAAGCTTGATCCGCGTCCTGCTACGACGTCAATCGTGATGTGTGAGTGTTGCATATATTCAAACTGTTCGGGTGACATATAAAAGTCACAGCCGTGAATGTTGCCGACTTTGATATCGCGACTGCCTACCATAAAGTCTCCTAGCTCAAAGCACATGGGTGCCGACCCGTCACAACAGCCCCCGCTTTGATGAAACATCAAGTCGGTGCCGTGTATTTCACGAAGTCTGTCAATTAGCTTCTTGGCGGCTTCGGTAGCATCAACGCGCGAGACGGCCATTAGAAAAAGCCCAAAGCATTTTTGTCAAACGACATTAAAATATTTTTAGTGTGGCGGTAATTGTTGAGCATCATCATATGTGTTTCACGTCCGATACCTGATTTTTTATAGCCACCAAACGAGGCGTGCGCCGGGTAGAGATGGTAGCAGTTTGCCCAGATACGACCGGCTTCAATACTGCGAGTAAATGTCTGCATCTGATGAATGTCTCGGGTCCAGACACCGGCACCCAGACCATACATAGTGTCATTGGCAATCTCCAGTGCCTCATGCTCATCTTTAAATGTCGTTACACTGAGGACGGGTCCAAAAATCTCTTCTTGGAAAATACGCATGTTGTTATGCCCTTTAAAAATGGTCGGTTCAATGTAGAAACCCTCAGGATACGTCGCATTGTTGTAAGCGTTTCCGCCAATAAGCAGCTCGGCACCTTCAGACTTTCCGATCTCGATGTAGTTGAGAATTTTTTCGTACTGATCTTGTGATGCTTGCGCTCCCATCATGGTAGTAGTATCGAGAGGATCCCCCATTTTAATGGCCTTAACCCGTTCTAGTACCCGAGCCATAAACGGTTCATAGATGCTCTCTTGAATCAGCGCCCGAGATGGACAGGTACAGACTTCTCCCTGATTAAAAGCAAAGAGCACCAGTCCTTCAATGGCTTTATCAAAAAAAGCATCGTCGGCATCCATAATACTTTCTAAAAAGATATTGGGGGATTTTCCGCCAAGCTCCAGCGTAACGGGAATAATATTTTCAGAGGCATACTGCATAATCAGTTTTCCCGTCGTGGTTTCTCCGGTAAAACCGATTTTTTTAATATCGGGATGCAGGGCTAACGGTTTTCCGGCTTCAGGACCAAAACCGTTGATAATGTTGATGACGCCATCAGGAACTACCGCTTCAATAATTTCCATAAGACACATGATGGAAACGGGTGTCTGCTCGGCAGCTTTAAGTACGACACAGTTGCCTGCTGCAATGGCTGGAGCAATTTTCCATGCCGCCATAAGCAGTGGAAAATTCCACGGAATGATCTGGGCGACAACGCCAAGTGGTTCATGAATTTCTGATGAGACAGTATTGGCATCAAGATCACTGACGCTTCCGGATTCGGAGCGAATGACCCCGGCAAAATATCGAAAATGGTCAATGGCTAATGGCAAATCGGCATTGATAGTTTCACGGATGGCTTTGCCATTATCCCACGATTCGATGATGGCTAGTGTTTCAAGATGCTTTTGCATGGCATCGGCAATATTGTTTAAGACTTCACTGCGTTGAGCTACCGAAGTTTTTCCCCACGTCTCAAAAGCCTTCCATGCCGCTTCAACGGCGAGGTTGACATCTTTTTTATTGGATTGTGCCACTTTGGTCATGACCCGATTGTCAATGGGTGAGATCGCCTCAAAATAGTTTCTATCAACCGGTGCAACCCAGGCACCACCTATGAAGTTTTCATACTGTGTTTTAAACTCCGGTTTTGTATATGACATGCTGTCCCCTTTATTTAGTACGTGTATTGAACGTTGTTGCGAAACCTGAATGATTATATAGAAAGCGAAATGAAGGGAATATTAAATATTATAAGGGGAGAAAATTCTAATGTAACTGTGTTACCCAATTAGGGTTCTTTTGAACAAAGGTTATAAAGGCATCGTTTGGCAGTGGGCGCGAGCAGAGGTATCCTTGCCCCTCATCACATTCAAGCTCTTGTAAAAAGTGCATCTGCTTGGTTGTCTCAATACCTTCGGCGGTAATGGAAAGTCCCATGACCTTTGCCAAGGCGATGATAATTTTTGTAATTTCAACGTCATCGTTGTCGTGAGGAATATGTTCTATAAAGGATCGGTCAATTTTAATACGATTAAGCGGCAGACGTTTGAGATAACTCATAGAGGAGTAACCGGTTCCAAAATCATCAATGGCGAGTTCAATACCGATATCGCGAATACGGTGGAGGGTTTCTAACGCTTTATCGCTGTTTTTATGTATAAAACTCTCCGTCATCTCCACCTCTAGCGATGCGGCTGAGATGCCTGAAGAGGTAATGCTATCTTGAAGAATATCAATGATGCTTTCATTGTCAAATTGTACATTGGAGACATTAACACTTATTTGTGTAATGCCCAGTCCTTTTTTCTGCCACTGGGCAAAATCATGGCAGGCACGTTCGATGACCCATGCACCGATACGAATGATCTCGCCACTCTCTTCTGCCAAGGGAATAAATTGATCGGGTGTGACAAAGCCCAGCTCTTTGTTTTCCCAACGCAACAGTGCCTCAGCTGCATGAATCGTGCCATCTTCGAGTGAAAATTTTGGTTGGTAATAGAGTTGGAACTCTTGTCTGCTAAGTGCTTGTTTAAGCTCTTTTAATATGGCGGTACGTCGGTTAAGCGAGACTTCAAGTTCTTGAGAAAAGAAATGGTATTTATTACGTCCGTCCGCCTTCGCCTGATACATGGCAAGGTCAGCATTTTTTAACAGGGTAATACTCTCTTGCCCGTCATTGGGGTAGATGGCAATACCGACACTACTGGTAATATGCATCTGTTTGCCGTTGACTAGAAGTGGTTTTTTCATCTGCGCGATAATTTTTTGGGCAATCTCTTCTGCGGCAACGGCAGACTCGAGATCTTCAACCAAAATATTAAATTCGTCGCCACCGATGCGGGCAAGAAAATCACTGTTGCGCATAATTTTTGAGAGGTTTTTAGAGACTTCAATAAGCAGCTGGTCACCGACATCGTGCCCTAATGTGTCGTTAATAATTTTGAATTCATCCAGATCCAGAAAAAAAACTGCCAACTTACTGTTACGTCGTTTGGCACGATTGATGGCAGCATCGGAGTGTTTTTGAAACATTACCCGGTTGGGCATTTGGGTTAAGGCATCAAAGTGCGCCAGCTTATCGAGTTCTTGTTCCCGTGCAGCAATTTTTTCGGCCATATTGTTAAATTGCAAGGAGATCAGACCAAACTCATCATTGCCGGTAACATTAATTTTATGAGAGTAGTCACCTTTACTAATAATTTCAATTCCGTTTAACAGGCGTTTCAGTGGAACGGAGAGCATTTTATTCAAAACAATAAAGCTGATAAAGAATGTGACAATTGCAATGAGAAGAATGGTCACCACCAATGTTTTACGGCTTTGTGTCAAAGCAGCTTGCAGATCATCTTTGTTAATGTAAGCAGTGACAAGTAGCGCATGTTTTTCCAAGGGAATGCGTACGCCACTGAAGAGTATGTGTGTGGTATCACCCAAAGAGAGTTCGTCGGCATTGTATTCTGAAAACAGTAGTGGTGCATGCTCATAGGTGTGCGTATCGATAAAATGCTCGTGATCCAGATGGGTGACATTTAGACCGTTAAAATTAAAATCATAACTTAAAAAAAGTCCTTCTTTGGCTACCAGTTTATTGATGGCACTGCGTGATAGAATTTTATTGGTCTCAAGAAAGCCGATAAAGTCATTTTTGGT
>JALUJE010000061.1 GCA_027057185.1 Helicobacteraceae bacterium
TATACGTTTATCAAACAGAAATCATAAGGAGGAAAGATGTTGAAAAAAAGAGACGCGCATCAGGCTGGTGCGGCTTCTGGCAAAGATTCCAACTCTGTATCCACTATAGAGCGATCTGACAGAAGAAATTTTTTCAAGAAGACACTTACATATTCGGTAGGTGCATTGGCTGCTGCAAATGTTTTATCACCGGTAAAAATGAGAGCCGATGACCCAGCGATTATGGAAGAGAAACCATGGGGAACGACACTAGGCGATCCGGTTACAAAAAACCGGTATGGAATTCCTTCTGCATATGAACACAATGTTATCAGAAGAAATGCTGAATTATTGAGATCAGGTAACTGGCAAGCATCTATTGCAATGTGTCCGGTTCAGGATATGGAAGGCATTTTAACACCGAATGGACTTTTCTTTAGTCGAGCACACGGTGGTGTTGCACATATTGATCCTAATGAGCACAGACTTATGATTCACGGATTGGTAGACAAAACACTTGTATTAACTATGGATCAGCTGAAACGTTATCCAAGCGTGAGCAGAATTCACTTTATCGAGTGTCCTGCAAACGGTGGACCGGAATGGAGAGGACCACAATTCAACTCTATTCAGTTCGCAAAAGGTATGATGAGTTGTGCGCAGTGGACTGGTGTGTATATCAAAGATATCCTCAAAGATCTTGGACTGAAGCCAAATGCTAGATGGATGCTGGCTGAAGGTGCAGACAACTCACATATGGGTAGAACGATTCCTATTGACAAAGTACTTGATGACGCGATGATCGTTTGGGGTCAGAACGGTGAAGCACTGAGACCGGAGCAGGGCTATCCTATTCGACTGTTGGTACCGGGCTGGGAAGGTAACCTCTGTGTTAAATGGCTTTGCAGATTAGAATTTGCCGAAGAACCTTACTATGCAAAAGAAGAGACAGCAAAATATACGGCACTCAAACCGAGTGGCAAAGCAATCCAGCACTTCTATGCCAATGAAGTCAATTCGGTGATTACATCTCCTTGTCCTGAAAAACCGTGGACAGACCTTAAAAAAGGCGATATCGTTGAAATCGAAGGTCTTGCATGGAGCGGTATGGGTACCATTGAAGGTGTAGACATTTCGTTTGACGGCGGTAAAAACTGGGTTGAAGCGAGTCTGAAAGGTCTTGTGCTTCCAAAAGCATGGACAAGATTTAGTTATATGTATAAATATGAAGGAAAACCGTTACTCCTCTCCAGTCGTGCACGTGATGATGCGGGACATATTCAGCCATCGGTGAAAGAAGAGAGAGCAGTTATGGGTGTAGAATCTGTTTACCACAGAAACGGTATCCATACATGGCAAGTAACAGCAAAAGGAGAGGTTAACAATGTTCAAGTCTTATCGTAATATTCTGTTTGGAGCTGCATTGATAGCTGGAGCTTCTGCAACATTGCTCGCAAATGCAGATATCAATGCAAATACAGGTGGAAGTAAAAAATATACCAATGGAAAATTGGTTATAGACGGTGGTGCGACTTATCCGGAGCACAACGGAAAAGTTGGTCCATACTATATTAATAAAAAAGCGCACAGTCTTGCGATCAACAATGGTCGACCTGCAACACCGAATGAAATCAAAGCATGGGATATCGATGTCATGCCTGACGGAACAGGACTTCCCAAAGGTCACGGTACTGCTGAAGAGGGTGAAGAAGTTTATGAAGCGAAGTGTCTTTCATGTCACGGCGACTTTGGTTCCGGCGGTGGCGGATACCCTGCACTTTCCAAAGGTAATGCTTATGAGTTACACAAAACACTGAAGTTTCAGAGAACGACACCGGATGCAGACGGTCCGGTACGTGTATTTGGTACCTACTGGCCGCGTGCAAGTACACTTTGGTGGTATATTAAAACCGGTATGCCACATCCTGCGCCTTTGAGTCTGTCGGATGACCAGGTTTATGCACTGGTTGCTTATATTTATACGCTGAATGAATTGAAACTCAACGGTGAAGAGATTGAAGAAGATACAGAGATCAATCAGGATAATGTATTGAAAGTGGATCTTCCTAATAAAGATGGTTTTGTTCCGAATATTGACGGACCAAAGGGTCTTGAGAATACACGTGCATATTTCAACGATTATAAAAACTACGGTAACGGTACAAGATGTATGCATGACTGCTTCAAAGGAGAACCGAAGATTTTGCCTATTCAGATAGAGCAAAAGACCTTTTTACCTCCTCTGTCAGAGAAGAGAGACCTTCCGAAAAATCCTTGCTGGATTGCAAGCTGTGATTGTGAAGCAGCTGGAAGCAATGCCAATGCCGAGGGTAAAAAGATATATGAAGCAAGTTGTGCTGTTTGTCACGGTAATGACAGCATGGGAGCACCTGATCTCGGTAACAAAGAGGCTTGGGCAAAAGTCATGAAACAGGGTATGGATACAGTCCTGAAAAATGCTATCAACGGTAAAAATGCAATGCCTCCAAGAGGTGGTACAGATTTGCCTGATGATAAAATCAAAGCGGCTATCGAGTATATGTATAGCAAAAGTAAGTAATCCACGATTACTTCACGGTAAAAAGTTAAGATTATGTGTTTAAAATAGATCATTAAGATCTGTTTTACAAATGAAGAGGTTGAAATATACCTCTTCGCGTGTTTAAAATAAAATGAAAAGGAATGAAAGATGGAAAGAAGAAAATTTTTAGGTTTCGGTCTTGCGGCGATTGCGGCAATGCCTGCTATCGTAAGTGCCAAAGATGAGAGAAAAGAGAAGCCTGATGCATGGACTGCAAAAACTGAGAAAGATGCAATTGAAAAACTTTACGGAACGATTACACCGGTAGAGAAAGGTGTCAAAGTTAAAGCACCGAAAGTAGCGAGTAATGGTGGACAAATCCCTGTAACGGTTAAATCTGACATTGAAGCAAAATCTGTTGCAGTTTTCCAAAACGTCAACCCTGAAAAACTTGTTGCTGTATTTGATGTTCCGGAAGGACAACCTGTTGACTTTTCTTTCAAAATCAAAATGAAAAAATCCGGTACTATCACTGCAATCGTAGAAGGCAAAGATGGTAAATACTACAAAGGTGCACAGACTCTTGAAGTGGCACTTGGTGGTTGTGAAGGTTAATCTTCTCTGAAGAACACAGAATTTTGATAATATAAGAAAAAGAATAAAGGACAAAGAAATGAAATTAAAAGCAAAAGCAAAAGGTGATTTAGTACAAGTAAAAGCAATGCTCAAACATGACATGCTGACTTATGATCAGGCGAAAAAGAAAGGTAAAGAAGCAAACTTTATTACACATATTACAGGTAAAGCGAACGGAAAAGTAGTATTTGATATGTCTACAAGTCAGTTTCTTTCCAAAAACCCTTTGATCAAATTCAAATTCAAAGGTGCCAAAAAAGGTGATGAGTTCGAATTGAGCTGGGTTGACCTTAAAGGCAATACAAAATCTAAAAAAGTAAAAATCAAATAATCAAATTGATTTACCATTTGTCCGGAGTTTCGCTCCGGGCAAATACTCTCTGCGTAATACTATATTTATAATTTGTACTGCTAAAAGGTAATTTATGCCATTCCAAAATATAGAACCCGGTGAAAATATTCAGGAAGTTATCAAATCTGCATTTGATGTTTTTCTCAATGTTTCCGGTGAATGGGGCTATGATGAAAATCTTGCACTTGTGATTCATGAAACCGAAGTACCGCTTCAGCAACTGGAGCATACGCTGGCATCGATGCGTGCGTTTATGGAAATGAACATGACACAGCCAGAAGAGAAGCGTTACGGAGCTATTAATGTCAATGAAACAGCACGTGAGTGCATTGGCAAAAATAACAGAATTTACGATAAAATTGTTTACGAAACAAGTGCAATGCTCGAGAGTGATTATGAAAAGTTTATCGATGAGTATAAAGAGGGGTACGGTACAGCCGGTTTTGATCTCGATGAACATTTTCAAAGACGCAAAGCAAAAACGGTGACTTTGGAAAAAGTCTTTTGGTTCGATATCACAGATGTGAATAAATCATGAAAGAAAGGATCTATATGAAAAAATATATATTGGTCTTGTTGGTAGCTGCAGGTTTTGCGATGACTGCGTCTGCCGATGCGACAACAGCAACTGCAAATGCGGCTAAAGTAACGGAAAGTGTCAAAGCGGCAGCGACAACTGCGGCAGCAGAAGTAAAAAAAGAGGTGAAAAAGGTAGCTGTAGCAGCGACTACATCTGCAAATGATGACATCCGCATTTATCAGGCAGATAACAGCGATGGAAAAATTACACCCGATACCATTCAAAAAGCGTTTGAAAAAGCCGGTTTTTATATGGCGGCAAACAACGGTATGAATTTTCCGTTCAAAAGAGATTTTAACAATACCTACTACGATGTCTACAATCTGGCAGCGTTTTACAATAAAGATGTCGTGGCGGAATTTATTAAAGAATATCCGACTATCGGGCTTTTTGCACCGATGACAATGTCAATCTATACCAAAA
>JALUJE010000062.1 GCA_027057185.1 Helicobacteraceae bacterium
CCCTTAAGGGTATCTGTGCAGATTGCGAACAGATTGACATCTGTAACGGCGGTTCACGCGCACGGGCTTACGCCATTACCGGAGATCTTTGGAGTGAAGATCCCTCATGTTATTTAACTCAAGAAGAACGAAGGAGCGATTCATGAAACTAGCAACACGCATTTTTGGGGTTATACTTGCCCTCCCTCTTGCAGGTTATGCTGCACCAACAATCAATACCCTGGTAAAAGCCCCGGGAAATACCGAGAAGATATTTGTCGTTGAACGGGAAAATGAATCGCTTGCCGTTATTGAAAATGGTTTACCTAAAAGCCATATCGAACATATGCACAATATGAACCATGGTGTGGTCAAATTTTATGGTAATGATGGATACGTCATTAGTCGTGATGGTTATATTATAAAATTTGATCCAGAAAAAGAGAAGATACTCAAAGAGTATAAAACCAGTGACAGTGCTATTGGCTTTGTCATTAACGACTACTATGTTGCCGTAGCCAACTACGATAAAAAGAGTGTCGATATCTTAGATCGCGATCTCAATCCCATTCAATCTTTCAATACCGGCTCCAAAAATGTCGGTATTAAGATCTATAAAGACTATCTCATCTTTTCCCAAATGGATAACGATAAAATTACCGTACTTCAAGACACCAATGAAGGAAAAAAGATTCCTCATTTTAAAATATACAAAGAGTTTAATGATGTCGGAATCATGCCCTTTGATGCCATGATTAAAGAGAACCATTATATTGTCGGTTTTTTTCAGAGTCCCTTCTTTGGTGTTGTTGATTTAAATACCATGACCTACAAAAAGATCGATATACTACTGGGCAATCGCAAGCCCGTACTCAAAGTACCGCATTTTGGATTTTGGAGTATTAGTAACGGAAATGTATTTATTCCTGCCGTAGGCAATAACAAGGTCTTGGTCTATACGCCTGACTTCACCTTTGTAACTGCCATTGAGACTGAAGGATTACCGGTATTTACCGCGTTAAGCCCCGATGAAAAATATTTGGCGGTCACCTTCAGTGGGAAAAAGTTTCCGGTAATTCAAATTATTGATACCAAAACGCTGAAAATCGTTAAACGTTTTGAGTTTGATGGTAAAGTACTGCATGTTCGCTGGTCAAAGCAACGCCCTAATCTCTATGTCTCCGTTAACGATGCAAACAAAGTTGCCCTCATCAATACCAACGGCTGGTGGTTGAATCGTGAAATTTTTCAAATTAAAAAACCTTCGGGTATCTTCATTTACGAAAAGGTAAAATAATGGGTATGGTCTATTTAACAGGAGCGGGTCCAGGTGACATGGAACTTCTGACACTCAAAGCACTGCGTGTTGTCAAAATGGCAGACGTCATCATTTACGATCGTCTCGCCAACCCAGACATTCTGAAAGAGGCAAAAAACGGCTGTGCCTTTGTCTATGTTGGCAAAGAAGACGGCAGACATATTATGCCGCAAGATCAAATCAATGAGGTGATTTACCAAAATGCACTCCAACATGAGACAGTAGTGCGGCTCAAAGGGGGTGACCCGTTTGTCTTTGGGCGTGGCGGTGAAGAAGCGGCCTACTTACATGAACACAACATCACTTTTGAGATTATTCCGGGAATTACTTCGGCCGTGAGTGCTCCGGCTTATGCAGGTATTCCCGTCACACATCGCGGTATTGCCGTCTCATTCCGTGTCGTTACCGGGCATGAAGCACCCGATAAACAAACGTCTCAAATCCCATGGGAGAACTTTAAAACTGATGATACGATTGTCTTTTTAATGGGATTACACAATCTCGATAAGATCAGTCAAAAACTCATTGAAGTCGGTAAGGCACCAACCTACCCTTGCGCCGTTATTTCCAAGGGTACTACTACAGAGCAGCGCGTTGTTGTCGGTACCCTAGAAACTATTGTAGAACGTGCACAGGATATGCCAACCCCGGCACTGATTGTAGTAGGAAAAGTTGTCGAATTGCGCGAACAGCTCGCATGGTTTCACACTTAGCTGACCCATCTACATGTAAATTAATAGTCTTGTAAATGATATTTTTTCCAAAGGATTTCGGCTTGGGCATTGCCACTGTCTTTGGATTTTTTTGCCCATTGTTTCGCTTGAGAAAACTTCTCTTGTTCACAATAAATTTCGGCTAACAGATAGTACGCTTCTTGGTCATGATTGAACGCGTTCTTTTCCAACCAAACTACAGCGTGTTCAAAGTCCAGAAGTTGCATATAGATGCGACCGACATTGGCGATGGCTCCCTGATGTCCTTGTTGCGCTGCCCGTTCTAAGAGCTGGGCTGTTTTGGTAATGTTTTGATCCGTGGCATCTCCTCGATAGTACATCAGTGCCAAATTATATTGGGCATCGGCATAGTCTTGAGCCGCCGCCTTTTCCAGCCACAAGAATGCCTCATCAATATCTTGATGTACATGATTTCCCTGTAGATAAAACATTCCCAAGTCGTATTGCGCTCTAGGACTGTTTAATGTGGCTGCCTTGCGCAGCCACTCAAGACCCTTGGCATCATTTTTTTGAGTACCCAAACCACGAAAATAAAGATAACTTAATGCATTCTGAGCCGTAACATTTCCCTCATCTGCTTTTTCAGTATAATGTTGAAATGCCGTGGTATAGTCGTGTTGCTTAAAGGCTTCCAGAGCACTTTGGGTCGCATATAAACTTACCGCTAGTATCCATAATATCAATACGCCGTATTGCATCCATACTCCTTTATACCAATTGGAGCAATGTCGCCAGCGTCAATGCTCCTAAAAACGTACATATAACAATTACTGTCCTTTTTTGCTTCTCCTGAATCTCATATTTATGTTCTAAATAATCTGCAAGTTTTATGGCAGGAAAAATCATAAAAAGAAACATGGGAAACGTATAGACCAGAATCATGATAACATCCTGCGCAATCATCAATTCTCCTTGATTTTTAAAGTTAATTTATTATATTTATTATATCATACAACAATATATACTGCTTTACTAATTTTAAAGAAGCAGAACACAAGGGTTCATATGAAAAATACAATCAGATTGGGTACTCTTTCCCTCTTGGCATCACTTCTGGTGGTAGGCTGTGCGGCAACATCAGGGATTTCCGGTGACGCTATTGCACATAAAACAGTCTCTTCCAAAGAGATACAACGCATTATTAAAAAAGCGGGCGAAGACGATGGTTGGCGTATGACAAAATTTCGAAGCAATTCGATGATAGCAGAAAAAGACGGCGTTGTGACTACCCTAACTTATAAGAATGCTACCATTACGACCGATCCAAACAATAGTAGTCTGCAAAGTACTATTGAAGATGCGCTCAATCACTAGCGCACTACTCAAAGAGAACGCGTAAGCCCTCTCTGCTTTTAATGCGGTACCCGTTAGACTCTTTTTCCAGCAGGTCAAGTACCACCAGTTTTTTAAAAGTTCGTGACAGTGTCTCGGGGGTCATATGAAGATGCTCTGCGAGCTGATAGTGTTTAAGCTCAGTGAGGACGTTGTCATTATCACAAAGAAACTTGGCGAGGCGTGCTGTGGAATCTAGAACCACATTGAGCGCAATCACATCTTCGAGATATTTAATTTTTTTAGAGAGTGATTTGAACAGAAGTAGTGCAACATCGGGGTCATGCAAAAACTCTTTTTTAAAGCGTTCAAAGTCAATCTCAATAACGGTTCCCTCTGTCTCAAATGCTGCAGAAGCCGGATATGGCATGCCTTCTAACGTCGCCATCTCAGCAATTAAAGAGATCGGGCGAAAACGGTGCATGATAATCTCATTGTTTTTAGGATCGGTCTTATAGACTTTCAGCGTTCCTTCTATTAGCAATGTCAGCGTTGTCGGCTGCTCTTTTTCATAAAAAAGAATGGCACCCTTATCAAAATGTTTTTTCGTAGAAAACGATCCCAATAATTCAAGCTGTTCATCACTCAAAGTCTCAAAAAAATAAATTTTTCTTAAATTGGTCACGTTGATCCTTGCTACATGTAAAACATTAAATTAGACTCAAGAATATATCCACCTCTGGCTTAAGAGGGCATTAACCATTATTCTTTTACACTTCAGTATTACAATGGACAAAGAGACTTTATGGATTTTCACACCTATATACATGCCGTCGGAACCGGACATAAAGGCAACCGTGATCTAAGCTTTGAAGAGAGTCATGATATGATGCGACAAATGCTAGATCGACATATCTACCCCGAACAAATCGCCGCCTTTTTATTGGGATGGCGCATGAAACCCGAAACAATAGAAGAGTTTCGCGGAGCACTTCATGCCTGTGACCACTATACAACACAGTGTATCGTAAAAAATTCGCTGGAACTGGGCTACCCCTTTGATGGAAAATGCAATAATCTTTACCTCTTTCCACTGACGGCAGTAGCGTTACAACAAGAACTCAACCTTGTCGTAACGGGTGATATATTGCAACC
>JALUJE010000063.1 GCA_027057185.1 Helicobacteraceae bacterium
TACCTTAATGCTTGTAGTCGTTCTTCATCTTCTATCTTCATACTCTGCTACAAGCATTTTTTGATCCAATTGTGAAATTTATTTTGCTTAACTACTTACAAGGCTTTCAAAGCACGGTCAATATCGCGTTTCATGCTTTTTTCTTTGAGGTCGTGGCGCTTGTCGTGAAGTTTTTTACCGCGGGCAATGGCAATTTGAATTTTAACCAGATTTTTGCGGTTAAAAAACATTTGAAGCGGTACAACGGTATGCCCCTCTTTTTCAACGGCTTTGAGCATCTTATCGAGTTCTTTGCGATGCAGTAGTAGCTTTCGGCTGCCACGCTCTTCATGACCGTAGTAGTGGTGGGTGGTCTCCAGTCGGCCGATGTGGGCATTAAATAAGAAGGCTTCATCACCAACAAGGCGAACAAAGCTATCTTTGAGATTGACACGACCGGCACGAAGTCCTTTTACCTCGCTCCCCTTCAAGACAATTCCAGCTTCAAATTTTTCCAATATTTCATAATCAAAATAGGCTTTTTTATTTTTTGCTATGGTTTCACCCATGATCAGCTACCTTAAAAAAACTGCTGCCGCTTCCACTAAAAAAGTAGGAGGATTTTGCCTCTATTTTGAGTGATGGGTAGGCTTGACATGCGGGCAGGAAAAGGTCATTTGCTTCGGAAATTGTGCAGTGTTCCAGAGTCTCTTTGGAAGAACGTTGTGCCCATTGTTCTGCCTCCATTGTCGTGATGGGATGAAAAAAATGGTTGCGATACGTTTCATAAACACGTGGCGTACTGATCTCAATATCGGGAGTGACTATTTCTAAGTGCAAGGGTGTTTCTTCATAGGGCACAACAATGTCACCGATGCCCGAGACATTGGCACTAGCATACTCGGAAATAAAAAAAGGAACATCTGAACCGACACCAAGACCAATAGTGTAAAGCTCCTCTTTGCATAGATTGAGTTGGAGGATTTCATTGCACATCAGCAGGAATGTTGCCGCATCAGAACTGCCTCCGCCAAGACCGGCACATGCCGGAATTCGTTTGTCTACCACAATACGGTGTGCTGTGAAAAAATCTTGCAAGTATGTGGACGGTCTTTGTTGCATTAATGCGCTATACGCCTTGTAAATAGTATTTTCTTCCAATTTACATGTAAAATTTCCGTGAATCTCAAATGGTGTGGTATTGGTTTTTGGCTCAAATATTAAGGTGTCGTACAGTGTATTAATACGCATAAAACGCGAGATAATTTCATGGTACGCCCCTCTCGTACCGGTGACTTTAAGAAAAATATTGACTTTTGCCACTGCGGTAAAGGGGTGCAATGTCATGATTTGTACTTCGTATAGAATGCTTCGATAAAAGAGTCATTTTGCTGTTGCGATGCTGCCTTATTGGCATTTTCAACCTCTTTGAGAAGTTCTGAACGGATAATACTAATCTCTTTGGGAGCATCAATGCCAAGTTTGACAACACCCCCTTCAACAGAGACGACAGTGATGGTAATATTGTCGCCGATGACGATGGCGTCATCGGTTTTACGTGTCAGTACTAGCATACGGGAACCTTGTTGAGTACATAATGTACGTTGTTGTTTTCGATGTTGATAATAGAGATAAAGGCACCAAGATCAACCCAGTAATGTGATGCATCATGAAGGTCGAACTGATCTACATGTAATTTTTTTCCAAGTAACATATCGTCTCTCTCTCCCAAGAAGATGTTTTGCGGCATATCAAGATACTCTTTTATATTTAAAAATTGCTCATTATTATATCGAAACTTCCCTTCACTCAGACGCTCTAATGCACTTAATGCACCACCGCAAAGCTTTAAACGTTCACAAAGAAGTTTCCCAAGAGAGCGTATGTAGGTTCCTTCAGAAACGGTGGCTTCAAAGGTGACAAAAGGATGCATATAGTGAACGAGCCTTAGGGCATGAATATTGGAGGTAATCGGTTGTAATGCAATAGGTTCACCTTCACGTGCAAGGGTATAGGCGCGTTTGCCATTAATTTTTTTGGCTGAAAAATCAGGAGGTGTATAGGTGAGGCTTCCTTGTAGTGATGCCAGCGCTGCAGTGATCTTCTTAATGGGCTGCACCGGCAGTGTGTCGATAGCAGTAATGTTTTCAATATCCAGAGTATTTGAATGTGCTCCAAGCCAGAGGGTGGCACGATAGACTTTAGGTGTTTTTTTCAAAAAACGAAAGAGTCGTGTCGTATTGCCCAGTGCAACGATGAGTACCCCTTTGGCAAAAGGATCTAGCGTGCCGGAGTAGCCTGCTTTTTTGACGTTGTATTTTCGTTTAAGGTGTCCCAAGAATTGATTGGAGCTGATCCCCGAGGGTTTGTAGGCGACCAATAACTTATGGATTTGTGGTGAAAGGGTGCGTTTCATTTTCAGGTCACATATCCTTATATTTCAGTGATGCTATTTTAGCAAAAAATGTATGAGATTGATGCATATCAACGTGACTTTTGGTATTGTGTTTTATAATGGCGAAAAATTCAAGGATTGACGTATCGTTTACGAAATAGTTCATATTATTCATATTTATGCTATCTTTATCTACGGAGGGTTCCTTTTTGTCGATAACCTTTTTCTCTCAAAAATGCCGCAGAGTTTGACACCTGAAGCGTCTGCTAAAGCACGCGAGGCCATTATGATTCATGTACGCAAGGTTGTTCCGTATGCGCTTTTGGTGGCGGTAGCAACCGGTATCTATATGTTTACACAAGTTTTTGGCGAGATACATCAAGACGGGTTAAGTTATTTTCAGACGATGTTGTCCATAAAAGCCTTTTTAGGGTTGTGGCTGGGAATTCGTGGCTTTAACCAGAAGTTTTTCGGTATTAACCCTTGGGTATTTACAAGTCACATTTTCCCCTTCTCTTTGGTTTTAATCATGATACTGCTTTCGCAAATTATGTACCTTTAAAGCCGTTCAACGAATGAGGCAAGAATATCACGTTTATTGCCGCCGAAATTAATGGAAAGTTTAAATTCACGACCCGATTTACTCACACCGACAATGCGTCCGGCACCAAAAATTTTGTGACGTACCAGATCGCCTTTTTTAAAGGCAGTATTTTTTTCCAGTTTGAGAGAACCTTCACACAATCCCGCCTCATTAAAAAATCGGCTTTTTTGTAAATCGGTACGTCGTCCTTTGTAAAAACGACTTGAAACATGAGAAAGTGTGAGGGTATCCTTGGCACGGGTAAACGAGACGTAACCGAGCCGTCGCTCTTCTTCAATATTGCTGCCATCACCCAATAGCGGTAAAAATCCCTCTTCCAAACCAATAATAAATGTGTGTTTGAACTCCAAGCCTTTTGAGGCGTGAATGCTCATAATATAGATGCTCTCACCTTCTACATCATCTTGCTCACTTTGTAGGGTGATATCATTCAAAAATTCATCGAGGCTGGCATCGGGATTGGCAATAACAAAATCACGAAACATGCCATAAAATTCATCGATATTGGCAGTTTTTTCAAACGCATCAGGTGTATTGGCATAAATATCTTTAATGGCGAAAGTCTCTTCTAGAACATCAATAAAATCATAGGTAGAGACCTTGGAAATAGCGGTAACTGCTTCGATATTTTTAACGAATGTTTTGAGTGTGGTTGCATTTTTTTTACGGACAATGGACTCAAGTTCGGGTAAAGAGAGCGAATGGATGAGATGAAAGATGGACGTTTCACGGGAGATGGATTCAAGTTCCAGTTTTTCTACCGTTGCTTTTCCAATACCCCGTTTAGGTTTGTTAATGATGCGTTTTATGGAGAAATTATCGTGATGATTAGTAATGACGCGTAAATAGCTAATCATATCTTTAATCTCAGCCCGATCATAAAAGCGTAATCCACCGACTAAACGGTATGAGATTCCGGCACGGTTGAGTCCCTCTTCCAAAGAGCGGCTCAATGCATTAATGCGGTAGAGTACGGCAATGTCACTGGCGTGTTCTCCGGCATTTAGAAGATCGGTAATATACGCGGCAATTTTTTTTGATTCTTCATTTTCGTGATCGGACTTGATGGTAATGACGTCGCTTCCTTCATGTCGGGTCGATTCCAGCCTTTTACCCAGTCTTCCACGATTATGCTCAATGAGGGCATTGGCAACATTTAAAATTTTTTGTGTCGACCGGTAGTTTTTTTCCAGTTTGACAATTTTGGCATGTTGAAAATCTTGGTCAAACTCTAAAATATTGCGAATATGGGCACCACGCCACCCGTAAATACTCTGGTCATCATCACCGACGACGCAGATGTTGTTATGTGTTTTACAGAGTTTTTGAAGGAGTTTGAGCTGAATCTCATTGGTGTCTTGGTACTCATCAATCATGATATATCGGTATTTATCACTGGTGATACGTGCCAGATCATCATTGGTATCTAATAT
>JALUJE010000064.1 GCA_027057185.1 Helicobacteraceae bacterium
GCATCGGACCATCCCGTTTGGTACGTTTTTTCCTTTTGGCCGGACCGCGGCGCTGTCTATTTCCAAAGGCACCCCGAGTACTCTTTTCTTTTGGAATCT
Source organism: Helicobacteraceae bacterium (assembly GCA_027057185.1). Classification (GTDB taxonomy): domain Bacteria; phylum Campylobacterota; class Campylobacteria; order Campylobacterales; family Sulfurimonadaceae; genus QNZR01. The sequence goes on from JALUJE010000064.1 coordinate 100, forward strand.
GTTTAACTTCAGAACTTTTTACCCCCTTCTCATGAACACAACGTTCATAGCCATCAACATGGAGTTGTGGAATTTTAAATTTAATGAGCTGTTCAATCGCCTTTAAATAATAATCTTCTTTGGCACTGACGAGAGACAGGGCTTCACCTTGGCGTCCTGCTCGCCCTGTTCTGCCAATACGATGCACATAATCTTCATTCACACTGGGCATCTCATAATTGACAACATAGTCTAAATGTTCAATATCCAGTCCACGAGCGGCGATATCGGTACCGACCAATACTCGTATCTTTCCTTCTCGAAATGCCTGAAGGGTACGTTTTCGTGCTCCGGCTTTGTGCTCACCATGAATAGCCAAAGTAGCAAGACCCGCGTCATTAAGATATGCTGCCAAGTCATCGGCACTTTTTTTGGTTTTGACAAAAACGAGAACTTTATGCCAATTTTTCACGCCAATCCAGTATGCAAGCAGTTCACTTTTTTTATCATTATCCACCAAACAAACTCTGTGTGAGACAGTCTTGGGTATCTCTCCGGCTCGATCAATTTCAAATTGTAACGGCTTATGCAACACATTCTCAGAAAGCATTTTTACTTTTCCCATCAATGTGGCACTAAAGAGTAGCGTTTGACGTGAGGAGGGCAACAGGTCGACAATACGATACACATCATGGTGAAAGCCCATATCAAACATACTGTCTGCTTCGTCAATTACAAAATATTCAATTGATGTCAGTGAAAGACATTTGAGTTGGACTATATCCAATAAGCGTCCGGGAGTCGCAACAATAATATCAACCCCCTCAGCAAGACGTCGTATCTGTGGATCGATTTTCATTCCACCATAAAGCAGTTGAAAATCTACATGTAAATGCGATGAAAAACCTTTCAAGCTCTCCCCTACCTGAAGCGTAAGCTCTCGTGTCGGGGTCAGAATCAATACTCTGGGATGACGAAATCCCCCCTTTGAAGGAATTTTACTCAGCAGATGCAAAATCGGCAGCAGATAACTTGCGGTTTTACCGCTTCCAGTTTGTGCCGTTGCAAACAGATCACGTCCACGCAACAATGCGGGAATAACTTTTTTTTGCACTTCCGTCGGGGTTTCATATCCATGCTGCCTGATGGTTTCAAGAAGCTCCTGACGCAATCCTAATGTGTGAAATGACATAAGATACCTTAGAGAAGTTCTTGAACACTCCAGGGTAGCCCCTGAAGATTCATCTCTTCCATAAATGGATCCGGATCAAACTGTTCCATATTAAACACTCCAGACTGGTGCCATTTTTTTTCAACCATCAACTTGGCACCAATCATAGCCGGAACACCGGTTGTATATGAGACTGCCTGAGCATTGACTTCACCATAACAGGTTTCATGGTCACTTACCTGATAAATGTAAATTTTACGCTTACTGCCATGCTTAATACCTTCAGCCACAATCCCGATATTGGTCTTTCCTTTGGTGCGTGATCCCAATGATGCCGGATCGGGCAGGAGTGTTTTTAAAAACGCTATGGGAATAATATGTTTTCCTTGGTGTTCTACCGGTTTTATGCCTAACATCCCGATATTTTCCAATACTTTCATATGTGTTAAGTAATCTTCTCCAAAGGTCATAAAAAAACGGATACGCTTCAAACCTTTTATATGCTTTACCAAAGACTCCATCTCTTCGTGATAGAGCAAATAGCTCTCTTTAACACCGATTTCGGGATAGTTCCACGGCATGTGTATTGCCATTGGTTCCGTTTCTATCCACACACCGTTTTCCCAATAACGCCCCTTGGAACTGACCTCTCGTAAATTTATTTCAGGATTGAAGTTGGTAGCAAAAGCATAACCGTGATCACCCGCGTTACAGTCTAAAATATCAATGGTATGAATCTCGTCAAAATAGTGCTTTTGCGCATATGCGCAAAAGACATTGGTCGCTCCGGGATCAAAACCACTGCCTAAAAGTGCCATAATTCCCCTGCTTTTAAACCGTTCGTCTTTTATCCACTGCTCTTTATATTCAAACTTTATCTCATCAGGGTGTTCATAGTTTGCCGTATCAACATAATCAATTCCCGCTTCAATGCAAGCATCCATTAATGTTAAATCCTGGTAAGGTAATGCTACATTAATGAGGATCTGCGCACCGATCTCATGGATAAGTGCCACGACTTCCGAGGTCTGATCCGCATCGACCTCGGCAATCTCAATAGCACCATGGGGGAGTTCTTTTTGTATGACTTCACATTTACTTACCGTGCGTGACGCCAAGACAATTTTGGTAAAAGTTCGGGCATTTTGAACACACTTATGTGCTACGACACGACCAACACCACCCGCACCGATAATCAATACAACTGCCATAAGCCCTCCTTCATAAATTTACATGTAATTATAGGCAGTTTTTACTCAAAACTTACTGTATTACTTCTCTTTTATTCCCAGTTTATCTAAAAGAGATTATAATCGTTCCTATCTATACATCACAAGGAGATACCATGTCACAAGTAGTCAAAGTCATTGAAGTCCTCGCGCAATCAGAAAAAAGCTGGGAAGATGCTGCCAATAAAGCTATTAAGAAGGCGAGCAAGTCCATTAAGAACATTAAATCCATTCATGTCGTCAATATGAATGCCAAAGTAGCAAACAACAAAATTGTAAAATATCGCATCAATGCAAAAATTTCATTTGTTATAGGCGATAAGTAGTCCTACACTTTTACCTGTGATTAATGCTCGATAATATATAATAACATATCTACCTCAAAAGGATGGTTATTATGGCGAGCATCACTCTTATAGACAATCGTAATGCTGAGCGTTACGAATTTGATATTTTACACCCGACGTTGGGTCCGGATGTCATTGATATCCGAACGCTCTATAAAAAAACCGGTATGTTTACGTATGATCCCGGATTTACCTCAACAGCAAGCTGCAGTTCTGATATTACTTATATTGACGGTGAAAAAGGGCAACTGCTCTACCGTGGCTATGAGATTAGTGATCTTGCCAACCATAAAAGTTATCTGGATGTCTGCTATTTGCTTCTTACAGGTACACTTCCCTCCACCACACAACTCATAGACTTTGACAATGAACTACGTAAACGCTCGTTTGTTCACGAAGGAATCAAAGAACTTTACAAATCGTTTCCAGACAAAGCACACCCCATGGCAATGATGTCTTCTGCGGTTTCTGCACTCTCAACATTTTATTATGAGCACTTAACTATAGGGAACAAAGAAGAGATGCAAATAATGGCTCGCCGTATTATTGCTAAAATACCGACACTGGCGGCTTTCACCTATCGCCGTATGTATGGCATTCCCTTTATCTATCCTGATATTGAACGCTCTTTTAGTGAGAATTTTCTCTATATGATGCGAGCCTATCCCCATGCCGAACCGGAGATCTCTGAAGTAGAGATCCGAGCACTCGATACCATTTTCACCCTGCATGCCGACCATGAACAAAATGCCTCCACTTCAACGGTACGAAGTGTCGCTTCTACCGGTGCACACCCCTACGCTGCACTCTCAGCAGGCATTAATGCTTTATGGGGACGTGCACACGGCGGAGCCAATGAGTCTGTCATTGCTCAATTGGAACTTATCGGCTCTATTGACAATGTTGAAACTTTTGTTGAGCGGGCCAAAGATCCCGATGATTCCTTTCGGCTCATGGGATTTGGTCATCGTGTCTATAAAAATTTTGATCCGCGTGCCCGTATTCTCTCAGCACTCCTTCATGAACTTAAAGATGAATTGGGTGTCAATAATGAACTCCTTGAAATTGCACAACGTATTGAACATATTGCTCTTGAAGATGAGTACTTTATTTCGCGTAATCTTTATCCCAATATTGATTTTTATTCTGGTCTGATTTTAACCGCTCTTAAAATTCCAAAAAGTATGTTTACCATTATTTTTGTTGTAGGACGAACGGTAGGCTGGGTGACACAATGGATGGAACTGCAAGAAGATAGTGAAAAGAAAATTGCACGTCCAAGACAGCGCTATATTGGACCATTGCAGCGAGAGTTATAATCTCAGTGTTATAATTCAGAGAAACAGTATTGCTGTTTCTCTGTCAATACACTACAGTTTAATACCTAAAGACTCAAGAGTCTCATACGTAATACCACCGGTTGCCAAAGCATGTTTTCGTTGGTATTTTTCAAGCATCGAATACGTTGCTCTACCAAGTTTTCCATCGACTTTACCAACGTTAAATCCCTGTTTGTTCAGTGCTGCCTGAATCTTGGCAATCACCTCTTCATTCATGTTGGTTTGACATAAAA
>JALUJE010000065.1 GCA_027057185.1 Helicobacteraceae bacterium
CATTTACAGAGTCTTGAGGGGGAAACCTTTAGCGTAACAAAAGAGGCAAATAATTTTATTTTAGAAGGAGCAGAAAGTAAGGTTGTACTATTTGATGTTTTTGGCACGTGGTGTCCTCCATGTCGTGCCGAAGCACCCCATTTGACACGATTGCAAAAAAAATATAGCGATACCTTTAAAATTATTGCCGTTCCGGTCGACGAGAACCCGAGTAATGCAATACTTCAGGAGTGGAAGCAGACCTACGGAGCCGATTACAGTATTGTCAATTCCAAAGATAATAGAGCACTGGCCAATGCTTTAGCGGCATCAGTCAATGCCGGTCAGGGGTTTCCCATTCCACTAATGTTAATGTTTAAAGACGGTATCTACGTAACCCACTATGTTGGAGCCATTCCCGAAGAGATGATTGAGAGTGACATTAAACATGCGTTAGGCAAATAAATGTTTGGTTTTATTAACAAAGGTTTGGGTAAAACAGCCGAAGCCATTAAGCACATCGCACCAAAAAAACAACTGAAAATTTCCAAAGATGCTCTTGAAGACATCTTGTTGGAAACCGATGTCGAATATGCGCTTGTAGAAATTATTTTACGGGAGATTTATACAGATGATGTGAGCCGTGAACAGCTTGAGTCAAAACTATTGACGACGCTTGCCTATTCGGATTACATAGAACCTGAAGGCGTTTTGGCGCCTTGTGTTGATCTCATTATTGGGGTCAATGGTGCGGGAAAGACAACCACGATTGCCAAACTGGCAGCACGCTATAAAAATCAGGGTGAGCGCGTCATTCTCGGTGCCTCCGACACCTTTCGCGCTGCGGCAATTGAACAGCTCGATCAGTGGGCTCAACGTCTGAATGTTCCCATAATCTCTTCCAGACAGGGGCATGACCCCTCAGCCGTTGCGTTTGATGCTATCGAGTCGGCAAAGGCTAAAGGTGTTGAGCATGTCATTATTGACACAGCGGGACGACTACATACGCAAACCAACCTCGCCAATGAACTCAAAAAAATTGTCCGTATTTGTGACAAAGCCCATAGCGGTGCCCCACATCGAAAAATTTTAGTCCTTGACGGCACGCAAGGCAGCTCAGCCATCGCGCAGGCAAAAGCCTTCCATGAGATGATCGATATTGATGCCATTATTATTACCAAACTCGACGGAACGGCACGGGGTGGTTCACTCTTCAGCATTGCCTATGAGCTCAAAATTCCCATTCTGTATATCGGGGTGGGTGAACAGCCCGAACATCTCTTGGTTTTTGATAAATACGAGTTTGTCTCTAGTCTGCTTGATATCATCTATTTTGATGATGACATTTCGACCACAACATCGCAATTGAGCGAAGATGACGCGGAAGTAGTAAGTTTTGAAGAGAAAATGAATCGGCTTAACAAGCGTATTCATGAGGATGGTTTTGACCTACTCTCCAAACATTTTGTCCGGGAACAAAACACATGGAATGAGTACCGTTTCGCCCGAAATGAGACTACTGGAGAATATGAGATTTTAGAGCGCGAAGGGAAAGTGCTGCGTTCTTATAATATTGATGAACTCTAACCATGGCTAAAAAAAACTCAACCCTCTTTGAATGCCAGCACTGCGGCTTCACCTCGGTAAAATGGATGGGAAAATGCACCAACTGCGGGGCATGGGATTCTCTCATTGAACTCAACGAGGTACAGCAAGATATCTTAAAGCAGAGCGCCGATTCATCAATATTGATTAATATAAAAGCAGAGCCGATTGTTGATATCAATGAAGATGATATTACTCGATTCTCCAGTAACGATATTGAACTTGATCTAGTGCTTGGTGGGGGAATCGTTCCAGGTTCCATGACGCTTATCGGCGGTAGTCCGGGTGTTGGGAAATCAACGCTACTGCTAAAGATCGGTGCCAATATTGCCAATACGGGACGTAAGGTACTCTATGTGACGGGTGAAGAATCCAAAGGACAGGTCAAATTACGTGCCAATCGGCTCAATGCCAATGCCCAAGGACTCTATCTTTTAAGTGAGATCAAACTCCAAGAGGTACTGACGGCACTGCATCAAGAACATTATGCATGCCTAATTATTGATTCCATTCAAACACTCTACTCCGAAGCGATCAGTTCAGCTCCGGGTTCGGTAACACAGGTGCGCCAAATCACCTTTGAACTTATGCGTATTGCCAAAGAACGTCAAATTGCCGTCTTTATTATCGGTCATATTACCAAGGAAGGTTCCATCGCCGGTCCGCGTGTTTTAGAACATATGGTCGATACCGTACTCTATTTTGAAGGAGACAGTTCGCAAGAACTTCGCGTACTTCGCGGTTTTAAAAATCGCTTTGGTCCCACCAGCGAAATCGGTGTCTTTGAAATGCGAGAAGAGGGACTCATCTCGGCAAAAGATATCGCATCACGTTTTTTTGACAAAAGTAGAGCGCAGAGCGGTTCAGCACTGAGTGTTGTCATGGAAGGATCACGGCCGCTCATTCTTGAAGTTCAGGCGCTTGTAAGCGAATCACATGCATCTAACCCCAAACGTTCTTCTACCGGATTTGACAACAACCGTCTCACCATGCTTTTGGCCTTGCTGGAGCGAAAACTTGAACACCCACTCAACCATTATGATGTTTTTATTAACATAACCGGCGGTATCAAAATTAATGAAACTTCAGCAGATTTGGCGGTTCTGGCGGCAATTATTAGCAGTTTTCGTGACCGAACTATTTCAAAAGAGACTGTTTTTATCGGAGAGGTTTCGCTCGTGGGTGATGTTCGGGAGGTGTTTAGTTTGGATCAACGACTTAAAGAGGCATCACTTCAGGGGATTACCAAAGTGCTGACATCAAAAAAACCCAAAACGTCCTATGGGTTAAAATGCTACAGTGTCGATGAAGTCACCAAGCTAATTGAGTGGATGTAATCTCTTTGTAATCAAATTACATGTAGAATTTCATGAAAATAATGTAAAGGGTATATATGTCTATCTGTTCTATTGATGCAGAGTATCGCGCAGAAGAGCGTTACAGTAAACTCTCTTTAGCGTACTCTAATGATGAAGAGTACCAAACAATTAATGCTGTTGTTGAAGAGATGACCGCCTTATCTGACCTGACGCCACACATGTACACCAGCAATATTGCCAATGGCAGAAGTGTCTTGGTAATTGAGTACCACGATGACAATGACCGTGAAGCGGGTAAAATATTTGACAAGATTATGAAAAAGCTCAATATTACCTCCTGCGATTAAAAAAATGTTTCTTTAGTATGTTACAATGGTATCATATTAGCTACTGAGGTGACTCCATATGAAACTTGCTAAATATGCCAAGGGTAATGCGCTCTTTCAGCGTGCCTATTTTAAAAAGCATGAAAATGACCTGCTCAGTTTAGTAGAAAACGGTCAACATCCCAAAGCACTCTTTATTGGCTGTTCAGATTCTCGCGTTATTCCTGATTTGATGGTACAAACGAAACCGGGGGATCTATTTGTCATCCGAAATGTCGGCAATTTTGTACCTCCTTACAAACCCGATGAAGATTTTCACGCCACGGCTTCGGGCATCGAATATGCCGTTTCGGTACTAAAGGTTTCTGAAATCATTATTTGCGGGCACAGTCATTGCGGTGCCTGTAAAGCACTTTATGAGCCCATCTCAGATCCCTCATTAATACACACTAAAAAATGGTTGCAACTGGGGGAAAAAGCCAAATCCATGGCACTGCTGACCCATGGTAAACATGGTGACAAGGAAGAGTTGTTACGTGTCACCGAAAAACTCTCTATTGTCTCACAAATTGACAACTTGTTAACTTACCCCTATATTAAACAGCGTCTGGACGCTGACAATATCTATATTCATGGATGGTATTATAATATTGAAGATGGCAGTATTGAATACTATGACCCTGAAAACTATGAGTTCAAACCATTGGTGTGAGCGGTTTAATATCCCAAATATAAAAACAGAGCCGAAAGAAAATAGTTTGCTACAAACAGTGCCACCGCAGAGTAGACCACGGCACTGATGGTAGCTTGCCCTACTCCTCTGGCACCTCCGGATGAGTTATAACCAATATAGCTGCCGATGGTACTGACAACAAAACCAAAAATAGCCGCTTTGACGATACCTGTACCAATATCACTAAACTCCCCCAAACGCATGATGGTATCTTGATATGCATGCGCATTGACTCCCAATACCGAAGTAGAGACAAAATAGGCACTGGTAATGGCAACCAGATCAAACCAGAGTACTAAAATAGGAAGAGAGATGGTCGTAGCGACAATACGCGGCACAATAAGGTACTGCTTGGAATCTACACCCAAGATGTCTATGGCATCGATCTGCTCGGTGACCCGCATGGTGCCTAACT
>JALUJE010000066.1 GCA_027057185.1 Helicobacteraceae bacterium
CCATTGTATTTATGATATTATAACGGACAGCATTTTATTATAGGAGAAAAAATGAAAATAAAGCAAGATCGCGGTAGTGCACTGGTTACGTTTATTGCCGGTATAACCATTATGGGAACAAGCGTGAGTGCGGATGAAGACTTGAGTAAATGGCTTCGTCCTGAGACCATTCCTGCACCAAAAGAGAATCAGATTACACCAGAACGTGTTGAATTGGGAACCTTTCTCTATTTTGACACACGACTTTCACGTGACGGTACGGTTTCTTGTGCTACCTGTCATAATGAAGCTAACGGCTGGAGTGATGGATTGCCTAAGGCCGTAGGTATTGAAGGGCGGGAAGGTCCACGAAATTCTCCAACCGTACTCAATACGGCATATCAAATTCGTCAATTTTGGGATGGTCGTGCCAGAACGCTTGAAGAGCAGGCATTAGGTCCCATTGAAGCCGATGTCGAAATGGATATGGATCTGGATAAACTCTTAAAACGTCTGAATAAAATTGAAGGTTACAAGGTGCTGTTTGAAAAAGCCTATCCGGGTGAAGGTATTACTCGAGATACCCTGGCAAAGGCAATTGCAACTTTTGAGCGTACCGTCGTTTCAACCGAAGCACCGTTTGACCGATATATTAAAGGTGATAGCAATGCTATTGACGAAAATGCGAAAAAAGGCTTTGCCCTGTTTACGGGCAAGGCGCATTGTACCGATTGTCATGACGGTTTCAACTTTACGGATGGAAGTTTTCACAATTTAGGTTTAGGAGATGCTGATGAAGGTCGATATGGTCTAAAGAAACGTGCCGCCTGGTTTCATGCGTTTAAAACACCGACATTACGGGACGTGACAAAAAGTGGGCCGTATTTTCATGACGGCTCTATTAAAACATTGGCTGAGGCGACGGCAGTATGTGGAAATGGTGGACGTTTCCCAAATAGTGAGAAAGTTTCACCATTGATTGTTGATCGTGGATTGAATCAGGAAGAACTGGAGTTATTGGTAGATTTTCTAAAAACATTAGAAGGTACACCGCTTCATGTTAAAGAACCAACACAGTTTCCAGAATAAAATTAGGAGAAGAGAATACAATGAAAAAGATAATATTGTTAGCCAGTACGTTAACAGTGGCAGTATCTATGCACGCTGCAGAACATGTGATTAGTCAAAAAGGCAAGGCATTTGCTCCAGGAACTATGAAAGTGAAAGTGGGCGATAAAATTATTTTTAAGAATAATGACGGTTTTGCACATAATGCATTTAGTGATAATGAAGCCAATGAATTCGATATTGGTATGCAAAAACCGGGTCAGGATGTTACCATCGAGATGAAAAAGCCGGGTAAAGTTGAAGTAGAATGTGCAATTCACCCGAACATGCATATGACCATTGAAGTCGTAGAGTAACCAATAGATGAATCGTGCGAAATTCCTCAAGGGATTTCGTAATGAGACAATAAAATCTTTTTTAAAACTCACATAGGAAGTCACAATATGATGTTCGTTTTAAAGGGGATTGTCCTTTGAATATAGGGGACAAAATCTGAAATAAGGTATGAGCTATGTTTAAAAATATTACAATAAAATTTAAAATATATGCATTAGCAGTTTTCATAACGCTGCTAATGTTGAGTTTTTATGCATTGTTTCAATACAACAATAGTGTTATGGAAGAAATTGATGATGAGGTGGCCTTGGCGTTACATATTAACACTATCTTTTTTGAAGACATGGAAAACCGAGATAGGCTACTGTGGCGTGAAGATGTTACCAAAACGGCCTCTACTGTTGCCAGTGTTGCTTCTGCAGAAAAAATCAGCGAAGAATTAACAAAAACACTTAGAGGCAGAACGTTAAGTCAAGATGCGGCCGAAATTAAGCAGATTACCAAAGAAATGCAAGACGCTTTTTTGCGTTTTAAACACAGTGTGGAGTTAACCCGAGCCACGGAAAAGGTTCTTGCGGAAGCATCGCAACAGGTGACCGATACCATCCAGAAGCTCAATCAGCGTATTGATACCGCGACGGTTGAACTGGTGCAAAACAGCGCCGAGATTAAACTGATACGCAATAGTGTGGTTGCGGCTTCTGCAGCAAATAATCTTAGAGATATGTTTAAAGATCTGCGTATGAAAGAGAAAAACACTCTCCTTCTTTTAAGTGATGAGGGCAATAGTACGGTCGAAGCTGAATTTGAAGAGTTAATGAACTACACCGCATATTTAAAGCGTAAAGTTAGAAAGCAGCCGGAAAATAAAATTTTGGTAGCAGATATACAAACATTGTTAACACGCTATCATCAGGGTTTTAGTGAGTATATTGTCAAGTTACGGGAGTTGCATCATGAGCGTGAGATGATTTTTGAACAGTTGACAAAAGTGACGGGTATTGCTCAAAAGGTATCGAAAAGTTTGAGTGAAGAAGCAGCAAAAATTCGTGATAGCATGAAGATTCAGGTGGTAACACTACTGTTTTTAATTATTGGTCTTGTTATGGTGAGTATGCCAGTGTTGGCACGATCTATTTTACAGCCTGTTGGACAGCTGACGGTAACTACGCGTGATCTCAGTACCGGTGATGGTGATTTAACCAAGCGCCTTGAAGTGCTCTCAAAAGATGAGGTAGGGGTTGCCAGTCAATATATTAACCGGTTCTTGCAGATCATGCAGGAAGTTGTGGCTGAGGCAAAAGAGTCTGGATCTGAGAATATGAATATTTCCAAACGTCTGAACGAAGTGCGTCGTCAGTTTGAAGCGATTATGGATCGTGAGGCTCAAATGCTCTCTTCCATCACTACAACCAGTACTCAGGTACGAATTAGTCTAGACAGAAATATTGAAGATGCTGCCGATACGCGCAGAGATGTTCAAAAAGTCAATACGACATTACAAGAGGTACATACTGAAATTACCGGTATGGTAGAGAGTATTCAGCGTAATGCCGTGACTGAGGTAGAACTTGCCGAACGACTGAGTCTGCTGCTAGAGAGTGCCCATGATGTCAAAAGTGTGTTACAGGTCATTGAAGATATTGCCGATCAGACAAATTTGCTTGCACTCAATGCCGCTATTGAAGCAGCACGCGCTGGAGAACATGGACGTGGCTTTGCCGTGGTTGCCGATGAAGTGCGAAAACTTGCCGAACGTACACAAAAAAGTGTTAGAGAGATCAATACGACAGTCAATACTATTGTACAAGCTATTGCGGATGCCAGTGGGGAAATTAACAAAAATGTAGAGAAAACACAACAACTTGCCGAAACTTCCAATGGTGTTCAAGAGAGCATGCACTCCATGGCAATCATTATGGATGAGACGACCTCATTCGTTGAAAAAACGGTTGACGACTCCATTGAGGTGTCTAAACAGACGGGGAACGTCATAGAGCAAATTGAAATACTCTCTAAAGAGTCACATGCCTCCCAAGATCAGTTACATGAAATCAGTGATGTATCCGATAAGCTACTGCTGGTGGCTAATGAGCTTAGCGGCAAACTCAATACGTTCAAAACTTAATACTAGGAAATCAAATGAAACACATTATACTAATGACACTGTTAACAACTTCAGCGCTCTTTGCTGCTGAAATGAATGTCGCATTGATGAAGCAGGGCGAAGATATTTTTAAACAGACGTGTATTGGCTGTCACGGTTCTGATGGTACAGGGGTAGAACAGGGCGGTTTTAATGTACAACCTAGAAATCTTTCTAAAACAATTCTGAGTGAAGAACAAATATATTATGTTGCTAAAAAAGGAGCGTTCTATTGGGGGGCTGTTGTGACTGGAATGCCGGCATGGGAACAGGTTTATGATGACGCATCACTTCGAGCTGTCGCTCACTATGTTCATTATACATTTGGTAAAACAAGCAGTGATTCTGTTGCAACCTATGAATATGACTCTTCATCTTTGAGTGACAAGGTTCTAAAACGAGGAAAAAAGATTTATGGGCGTACATGTGCTTATTGTCATGGAAAACAGGGACATGGTCAAGGTGTTGCCACATATAACCCGGAGCAATCAATTTTTCCTTATGATTTGACTAAAATCATACTAACTGAAAAACAGATATTTTTATTTGCAAAATACGGTGGAGAGCATTGGGGATCGCAAGCCGATGATATGCCGGCATGGGGTGTGAAATATGATGATGAAACCTTGATGGGTATCGCGAAATATATTCAAAACAAGTTAAAAGTTAAACGTTAAGCTCTTAAAAAAGGTCTTGTAGAGGGTAAAAATGTCAAAAAGTGCCAAAAAAGTGCCAAATTCAAAAATTTGCGGCAGAAACCCTTGACAATAGAGGGGGATTTTTCTATAATTCCCGTCCACAAACGATGACACACCATGTTTTTAGGAACGAAG
>JALUJE010000067.1 GCA_027057185.1 Helicobacteraceae bacterium
CGCTTATTATTTCTCTTTTTTGGTTAAGACTTCATCAATCATACCGTATTCAACTGCTTCTGTAGCACTCATATAGTTATCTCTATCGGTATCTTTTTCAATTTTTTTAATACTCTGTCCGGTATTTTTGGCAATAATGTGATTGAGCTCGGCTTTCATGCGTAGAATTTCTTTTGCCTGAATCTCAATATCAGTCGCTTGTCCTTGTGCACCACCAAGCGGTTGGTGAATCATAATACGGGCATGCGGAAGAGCATAGCGCTTGCCCTTGCTTCCCGAACAGAGCAAAAAAGCACCCATAGAGGCTGCTTGACCAATACAGATGGTGACAATATCGGGACGAATATAGTTCATGGTATCAAACATTGCCATACCGGCAGTGACGACACCACCCGGGGAATTGATGTAAAAGTAGATATCTTTTTCCGGATCTTCGGCTTCTAAAAAGAGCATCTGTGCCACGATGGATGATGCCACGGCATCGTTGACCTCACCACTGAGCATAATAATGCGGTCTTTTAGCAAGCGTGAATAGATATCATACGAGCGCTCACCGCGCCCCGTTTTTTCAACGACGTAAGGAATATAGCTCATCGCAATTACTTTTCGAGTTTGGCATTGAGCAGTTTGCTCAGTACCTTGTCTTCTACCATAGCCATTTGAATGGCAGGAAGATAACCGGATTCCTGATAGTGTTTGTAGGCAGCTTGCGGATCTTGACCCATTTGCATGGCCTCATAATAGATGGTCTGCATGACCTCTTGTTCTTCTATTTGAACGTCCTCTTTTTTTGCCAAAGCATCAATAATGAAGGTGGCTTTAACGGAGCGCGCGGCATCATCCCGAAGGGATTCACGCAATGCTTTGACTTTGTCAGCGTTCTCTTTAAGCTCGTTGAGCTCATCCTCTTTCATTTCACCCGCTTTTTTATTAAGCGCCATGTCCATCTCCTGTTCGACAACAAATTCCGGAAGGGCGAGTTCGGTTTTATCTACCAGAGTCTCAAGCAGTGTCGGTTTGAGCTCATCATTGTAAAGCTTAGAAAGTTTTTCGGTTAAGATCTGTTCTTTGACTTTGGACTGAAGCATCTCCAGATTAGCTTCTTCTTCACCCGGGAGCATTTTTTTAGCTAGGGCATCGTCAATAATCACTTTCTCTTTGGTCTGAATGCCCTTGATGGTTACTTTGAATTCGGCATCTTTACCGGCGAGTTTCTCGCCGCCGTAATTGTCGGGAAAGGTAACTTTGATTATCTTCTCCTCTCCTTTTTTCATACCGACAACCTGATCCTCAAAGCCGGGAATGAATTGTCCCGAGCCCAAACGCAGTGCAAAATTTTCTGCTGTACCGCCCTCAAATACTTCTTTGTCTACGGCACCTTCAAAATCGATGACGGCGGTATCCCCTTCAATCAGGGCGCGATCCTCTTCAACATCAATGAGTTCCGCCTGAGCCTCCGCAAGTTCTTCGATACGCTCGTTAATCTCTTTGGTCATAATGCGCGGCTTTTTAAAATCCGGTACGAGTGAGGCATAATCGCCCAGTTCGATTTCCGGACGCAGGGCTACTTTGACCTCAACTTCAATAGCAGTTTCGCCCTTGTCAAACTTGGCGATTTGCGGTTCTCCAATAAGGGTATCACTGGCAATGCCCATCTCATCAAGACCTTGGTTTAACAGATCGCGCAGTGCTTCGGCTTCAGCATCTTGAATCAGACGCTCTCCGTATTGTTTTTTTACGGCACTTACGGGTACTTTTCCTTTGCGAAAACCGGAAATAGCGGTTGTTTTTGCCAGCTGTTTAGCAATTTTTTCTACATTGGCTTCAATTTCTGCATTGGGGATTGTCCCAGTGATTTTGGCGTTAGCGTTATCGATCTTGTTTGTCTTAATGTCCATCAGTTTCCTTTGGTATAATGCGTTTGCTCCAAAATACATGTAAACGCACTAGTACATATTTTTTGGCAATGGTACCAAAAAAATGCTAATAAAGCCTTTAGACTTCGGTACGCTTGAACAACGTAACAGGATTAGAACACTATTGTGATACGCTTGCAACAAAAAAGAGGAGTGTGTGATGCCGATGTGGGTGCTTTATGTTATGGTGAGCATACTGTTTTTTGGGTGCAATTCCAGTAGCAGTACAGGGACGATATCACCGCCGGCAAATCCGAGTGATTATGCTGGAGAGGATCAGCGAGCCTACCAGCACGGAGTAGACTTTCTTCAACGTACAGACGGAAGGTATTGGCTGATTTGGGCAAGTTCGGGCACACCGCCGCAAGGAGAAGATGCATCAGGTGAGTGGACGCATGATGTCTATGCCGCAACCATCGACGCAGCAACGCTATCAACTCCAAAGCCCTTTACCCTCATTACTGAAGAGCGGGCTCAAGAACCTTCCAGTGCCGCCATAGCCTCCAACGGGAATATTATGATTACCATGGAAGACGCATTTGAAGAGGATGATGTCTATGCCCAGACATACGGTGTGTATAACGAGTCTCTCGAACCACTTAATGCGTACCGTAATATTGTGGCATACGGTGGACATTCGGGGCATGTTGCCGCTGTCGGTGAACGGTTTATTGTTTTTTACTCCGAGGGCTGGGTAGAGGGTGGCGGTGTCGATGAGTTGGGTTCTGGGGATGATGTTTTACTCAAAACGTATGACACTCGAGGAACGCTTTTGCATGTCACTGATGTTGCCGCTGGAGAGGCAACACGTGACTGGTGGCCACTAGTGGCAGGTTCACCGAAATACGCGCTACTGGTATGGCAACAGTTTGTTGACCATGAGCAGTATGCACGACTATTATGCCGACTGTACGACCCTGAGACAAATACTTGGGTAACTGATGCCATAGTGTTGTCGGAAACGGTGCAGTATTATACGTATGATGTGCAATATCTTGAGGTGCTTGAGCGCTTTTTGGTTTGTGGCACCGATGCCCAGGGCAAGGGCTTTGCCCGACTAATTACACCGCAGGGCACCATTGTGGCTCACCATGACACATTGCCGCCGTTTGTTCGTGAGGCACAGCCCGCCATAAGAGCTCGCGGCACCAATGATGTGCGTGTTGTCTATCCCAGTGCTCCCGATGCTTTGATGGTCTTGAGGGTTGGACATACCGATATACGGCTGGCGCAGACGATATCGCAACAAAACAAATGGTTCTATAGCGGTACCGATGGAATTTTTACAGATGATCATAGTGTCTATTTTATCTCTTTAACGCCCGAGGGCTTGCAAGGAAGTTCCGTTACGATAAAGTAGATGATGCGCGACCAAAGAACTGCTTGAGACACGGTAAGGATAACGGTTTATTAAGTAACCTTAAGGCGTCTTACTCGAAATTGTCGTCCTTTGATGGGGTCATTCTGAAGTATTTGCAGTGCCGTATCGGCGAGTTCTTTACGCAAGGCAACGTAACTGTATGCGTCAAAAATGGTAATGGTGCCAATGGCATCTGCAGCGATGGCGGCATTGGCAGTGAGTGCGCCGACGATATCACCGGGGCGAAGCTTCTCTTTTTTCCCGCCAGAGATAAACAGTGTTGCCATCGGCGCACATGTAGAATAGGGAGTCGAATTGTCAAGGGATTCGAGAGTATGCCAGGTGAGGGGATCTCGTTGCTCGAAAAGGAGTTCATCTCCACGACACAAGCTGACGCTCAAGCCGTTTTTCCCGGCTCGACCCGTACGACCAATGCGATGTACATAGACTGCATCCTCATAAGGCAACTCATAGTTCAGCACCAGATCGACTGCGTCAATGTCGAGTCCCCGTGCAGCGACATCGGTTGCTACCAATATGTTACAGCTGCCGTTGGCAAAGAGTATGAGGGTTTCCTCTCGCGCAAACTGCTCCAGATCACTGTGAATGGCAAGTGCGTCAATACCGCTGTCGTAGAGCGCATCTGCAATGGTGTCACATCTGATCTTTGTATTACAGAAAATCAGAATGCGTTCCTTTTGGTAGTGTCCTAAGAGTGTAAACAGTGTTGCTTGGCGTGTTGCTTCAGGAATACGGTAGAAGTGCTCTGTGATTTGGGGAGCGTACCGTTTGTGCTGTTTTACATGTATTTCTACCGCATGATTTAAAAACTGCTGTGAAAGTCGGCGAATCTCTTCAGAAAAGGTTGCAGAAAAGAGCAGCGTCTGACGGGTTTTAGGTGCCGTGGCGATAATAGCAGAAATATCGTCATAAAACCCCATGTCAAGCATGCGGTCTGCTTCATCGAGCACCAGAGTATTGAGATGTTTTAGTGAGAGGGTATCGCGTTCTAGATGTGCCAGAAGTCGTCCGGGGGTACCAACGACAATGTGAGCCTGATGTGACAATGAATGTAT
>JALUJE010000068.1:0-537 GCA_027057185.1 Helicobacteraceae bacterium
GATTAGAGGTATGAAGTAGAGCGGCATTAGGAGAAGAAAGAGCGCAATCATCACCAGAAAAGATTTGACAAAACTCCAGATCATCGTGCCGATACCGTCAAAACCGATGAGTTCAATGTCTCTATAATGGCGCTGCTGCAGCTCTTTTAAAATGGGTGGTGTCAAGAATCCAATAACGGCGAGCGCAACGACAATAGAGATGAGCAGCACTAAAAAACTTCCTACCGTATAGATAAAAAAGCTGATCAGCCATGAGGTAATGGTATGGGTCATTAAAAAGTCAATAATGGACGAGCCGCTAAACGTACCGTTGAAATTCTTAGTATGTTCAACGCCATCCGTCTGAAGAGTTTGACTGCTTTCGACATGAAGTGTGCTCTGTTGTAACGTATCAAGTCCAAGATCTGCTGCAATAAAAAACAGTGTGTACATCACGAGCATGGTAATGACAAACGGTAAAATGACCATTTTCAACATTTTTGGAGTAGCAAAATCTTTAATGCTGATAATCAGCAGGTCTTTCTCGTTCATCATAGA
>JALUJE010000068.1:547-4351 GCA_027057185.1 Helicobacteraceae bacterium
CTGATTAGCGTGATAACTTTAGCAATTTCCTCGTCATTGAGTTTACCTTCGTAGAAATAGAGAAGTCTTCCTGCTTGATCAAAAAGTAAAATATCGGAGTTGTCATCCGCCAGACCCCATGTTTTGACCAATACTTTCTGTTTGTCTTTCACGTAAAGGGTATCGGGGTAGAGCTCCTGCTTTTTTTTGAGCTTGGCTTCAATGGCAAAATTTGGCATCCAGGTAGCTGCCATATTGACAATGGCGACGGAGCCGTAACGATTATGGTCGAATTTTTGACGTTTAAGCGCTTCAGAGAGGGCATTGTTGGTATCTTTTTCATCGGGATCGACATAAAAAAGAATGTGGACTTTATCTTTGAGACTCTCTTTGGAGCTCCACGGCTTGCCATTGGCGGTCTCACCGTTGTCACCATCAAGTGTGATAGTAGGCGGCACCGTGTTAAGGGTCAGTGCCGATAGACTCAGCGTAAGTAGCAGCGGGGTCAGTAGAGGTTTTATCATTATTTACTCCATAAACGTTCATTTAGTTTTAACTCTTCAACAATGCCAATAGCAAGACTAAGTGCATGAATATAGCTCATAGCATTGTCATATTTTAGCAGAGATTGAAATACCGTTGGTTCAAAAAGGTCTTTATTGTATGCAATGGCAATGTGAATATTGGCATCGACAAATGAGATAGAGACCGGATGCGCTACACTCTGTTTCAGATTGAGCAGTCGTTCCATCATTGAATGGGTTAAGATATAGCGTGATTCGATTGGGTCGTTACCATAGACAACAAAGGCTTTTTCAAACGCGGTGCTGTCGAGAGTAATGAGATTGTCGCGTCCCAGGCTCCGTGATTGAAACCAGTTGCCCAAAACGGTTCCGAAAATCTTCTCTGCACTGTCAGGAAGAATTATAGTGCGTGATTTGAAATGCTTGTTAAACTCTGCAACAATATAGAGACCTTTAAAGACGGTAATACGGTGTGAATTGCCTTTGGCATCTTTATTGTCCGATTCTACATGTAAATCTGAAAACTGTAGATTAACCGATGCAATGCTGCCCTGAACCAAGTCGTTTCCCCGAAAATGGTCAATGCGTTCTTGAAAGAGTCCGGAGCGCTCAAAAAGTGTTTGAGAGATGCTCGAAACCGGTGAATAACTGAGATGCGTGTCAATCTCTTCAATGAGCGGTTTGATAACAGAGATCTTAAAATCACTGCGATAATCTTGAATAATATGCTGATAGACCCATGCCGATATAACGGCACCGGCTATGATGAATATTAATGAGAACATGTCAAAATCGTCGAAATAGTACCACCGGATGTAAATACCTGCCAGTGCTAGCAGGGCTATGGCGGTAAAAATTTTGATGGCTTTGGAGACAAGCACCTGCCGCTGAAGTTCCAGATTCTCAAGGGTTGGAAAGAGCGTATTGTAGTAAAAATCAGTCAGTTCACTGATGCTTTTCATGAAGCGTTGAACAGTTCTTTGACGTTAATGTTGTCACGTTCATGATCATCAATAACAAAAACTTCTCTGCGTGTTAATGCCATCCACGATGCCATATAGTTGGTTGGAAACATCTCAATAATATTGTTATAGTCCGTCACGGCCTGATTGTAGGCTCTACGTGCTGCCGCGATTTGTGATTCGGTTTCGTTGAGGGTTCGCTGAAGGTTCATAATGTTCTCATTGGCTTTGAGATCGGGGTAGTTTTCGACCGAAATCATTAAAGATCCCAGTGCCGAGGTTACCTGTTGATCGAGAGCAATTTTTTCCGTATCGGAAAGATTGGGCTTCATACCTTCGGTTCGTAGTTTGGTAATATTGCTTAAGAGCTCTCTTTCATGAGTCATATACTCTTGAACCGAGGCAATGAGATTGGGAATGAGGTCAAATCGTTTTTTGAGTGCGGCATCGACACCGGCAAAAATATTGTCAACCTGATTTTTCCGGGCAATGAGTGTGTTATACATAAGAATGAGTATTAGTGCAATAACGCCAATAGCAATGAGAAACGGCATAATTAGTCCTTTGTGATATGTTGTACCGGTTCACCTAAGAAATAGCCCTGATAACCGTTGATGCCAAGCTCTTTGGCTTTAGTATATACCTCTTGAGAGTGAATATACTCTGCTATAACGGCAATATTGAGCTCTTTGGAGAAGTTGGCAATGGTTTTGGCAATAACATACGACTTTTCGTTGGTATCGATCTCTTTAATAAGTGAACCGTCTATTTTAATGAAATCTGGTTTAAGTTCCATTAAATATGAGAAATTTGAGTAACCGCTTCCAAAATCGTCTAGTGCAATACGGACACCGAGTGTTTTCATTTCATCAATGAAATGTTTGATGAGGTCAAAGTTATCAATACTTTCACTCTCGACAATCTCCAAAATAAGATTTTGTGCCATATTTTTAGAGCGAATGAGTGTTTTAAGGTAGCTGATGATCTTTTCATTGGAGATGTCCTCATAGGAGAGATTGAGTGAAAAAGAGGTGGTCGTTCCTTCAAAAATATCGAATGCTTTACGAATCATAACCTTGGTAAGTTCGGCATAATAGCGGGTCTTTTTAATACCATCAATAAAGAAAAAAGGTGTAATGACAGAACCGTCTTCGGCAATAATACGGGCAAGACACTCGTAAGTCACGTCACCATCGGATTTTATAATGGGCTGAAAAAACGGTACCAAACGATCGTCTTTCAGTGCATTTTTGACCAGTTTTACTGCATCAATATCTTTTTGATAGTGTGCTTCAAGTGAAAGTTCCGGGGAGTAGACGACAATGTCCTGATGTGTTTTTTTGGCATACTCCAGAGCCATATCGGCATACTCCAGCAGTCGCTGATTTTGCATGTCGTTGACAATGGCAATGGTAGCGGAGATATTGATCTCGAGCTCCTGATGATCTACCATAATGTTAATGGTGTTGTTACTGAGGCTCTCAATAATAGTTCTGGCACGCTCTTTACAGTCTGATAGCTTCTGGTAGGTGTGACTCAGGTAAATAAACTGGTCTCCGCTAAAACGGTAGGCGGTGTAATAGTCGCCGGAAAGTTCATCGAGATATTGTGCAATACTTTTGAGTGTACTGTCACCCACTTGGGTACCGTAGAGATTGTTGATGGCGGTAAAATTGTTAATGTCAATCAATAACAGACTCTCTTTTTGTTGCAGTGCAATATCGCGTTCGAGTGCCATACGGTTGGGCAGTGTGGTCAGGGCATCGTGAAAATAGGTATGTTCTAATTCTTTTGTTTTGGTAGAGAGGACCTCTAAAAGCGATTTTTTGTAGGCGATATTCTCTTTTTTTATTTTGATTTGCTGTAGTGTTCGTCCGATAGTATCGACAAACTGGTCAATATGCAGTGGCTTTAGAAGATAGCCGTCTATTCCGAGTTTTATAGCTTGAATAAAATAGGTCGGTTCATTGTAGGCGGAGAGAATCAAAATGGCAATATCATCATCGCGTTTACGCAGATGTGTAATGAGTTCAATGCCACTCATTTTGGGCATATTAATATCGGTAATAATAAGATCATACGACTCTTGTTGCAGTTTTTCAAACGCTTCGAGTCCGTCTGAGGCAATATCGACGTGGTTAAAAAAGTCTTTTAATATTTCGAGGGTCTGGGTACGGGCATCAAGATTGTCTTCGGCATACAGTACCTTCAGTTCTTTTCCCTGAAGAATAATAGTCTCTATTTTTTTAAGATTCATATTGAGGAACCCAATGGTTATATTTCGAGTATTTTATCATAAATAAACATAAAGTATTATCATTTGCTTACAAGGCATTGAT
>JALUJE010000069.1 GCA_027057185.1 Helicobacteraceae bacterium
TCAAGATACCTTAAGTATAATTGAGGGCTTAATGAGTGCAAAACCAAATACTGAGGAAATGGATAAGCTAGAAGTTTTAACAACTTTAGTAGAATCATACGAAGAACAATTTTATAAAATAGATGCTCCAGACCCTATTGAAGCTATAAAGTTTAGAATGGAACAAGAAGGTTTAAAACAAAAAGATCTAGTGGCAATTGTCGGAAGCAAATCAAGAGTTTCTGAAATACTAAATCGTAAAAGAAAACTCACGATTGAAATGATACGCAATCTTCATAA
This sequence comes from Helicobacteraceae bacterium, assembly GCA_027057185.1. Taxonomy (GTDB): domain Bacteria; phylum Campylobacterota; class Campylobacteria; order Campylobacterales; family Sulfurimonadaceae; genus QNZR01. The sequence goes on from JALUJE010000069.1 coordinate 280, forward strand.
AACATTGCATATACCGGTTGAGAGTTTATTTTTAGATTATAAAATCAATCCTACTTAAATGCTGACAAAACCCCGTTAGACACCAAATGTAAAGGAGTAATGATGCATAGACTAAACTTAACAATAGATGAAGCTCTTTATGAAAAGGCAAGAGCATTATACTCAAAATATTAGAGAATTACTAGAATTATACAAACTATAGAATTTTGATATAATTATAAATATGTAACATACAACCAGGAGTTGTCGTGCCAGAAATAAGTAGATTTTTAGGTATAAAAATATTTATGTATTTTAACGAACATAATCCACCACACTTTCATGTAGAGTACAATGAACATAAAGCTTCTATTAACATAAAAACTTTTGGTGTGGTGGAAGGAAAAGTACCTTCTAAAGTTCTTGGACTTGTTGTTGAATGGGCTGAAGACCATCAAGATGAGCTTTTACAAAACTGGGAAGATATTAAAGCAACTGGTGAATATCACAAAATTGAACCTTTAGTTTAAGGAGTTTACATGCTAAGTATATTAACAGCCAATTATGAAAATGAATATAAAATACTCATAGAATTTAGTGACCACAAAAAAGGTAAAGTTGATTTGGAAGACTTTATTATTAATGGAAAGATAAAACCATTTAAGGAATTGGAAAATATAGAAAAGTTTAAACAATTTCAAGTTGATTATACTTTGAAATGGAATGATGAGCTAGATTTGGCTCCAGAATACCTTTACTTCAAAGCTTTCGAAAATGATTCTAAGCTTCAAAAACAGTTTCATGAATGGGGTTATATTTAACATCTAACAAATTCGATGAGACGAATACTCTACCCAAGAGCGAGTAAAGTATCGCTCAAGACAACAGGGCGCGCGGACTGAACACCCACTCTCGTTAGCATCACATTTGCGACTTAAGTCTTAATTTGCTACAACAAAAAGACCGAAGGAGTTTTTATGCAAATTGTAAACGATACTATCTATTATTATGGCTATTTTTTATTCAAGACAAAATATTGAAGAGCTGTTGTTACAAAAGCTATTGAGGCATGGAAACATGCAGGTAGATATGTGGGTATTTGTGGGCAGGTTTCCTCGGATTATCTTGAAATTATCGAGTTTTGGTGGAAAACGGGAGGCTTACCGCACGGAGTCGGTAAAAGTTGTGCAGACATTTTCTGAAAAAAAGTGTAAAATAAGTCGATAGAATGAGAGATAAAGGTCTGTGTCATGATGCCAAAAGAACGATATGTCAAGTTAAAAGAGTATCTCTCCGAAGAGAACCCGGTTTTTTTAGATGTCATAGAGAAGTACCGTGCTCTCGATAGCGTCGCCCATGATCTGGGTTTTCTCTCATTGAAAGAAACCTATACCAGCCACATATCTTGGTGGCCGATGATCTCCATTTTAGGTACCTTCTCAGCAGGAAAATCGACATTTGTCAACGACTATGTTACCCAGACAGTGCAACAGACCGGCAATCAGGCGATTGATGACAAGTTCACCGTCATATGTTACGGAAACAATACACAAGCGGTCACCTTACCCGGTCTGGCGCTTGATGCCGATCCCCGTTTTCCGTTTTATAATATCAGTGACGAAGTCAATAAAGTAGACCCGGGCGAGGGGAGTCGGGTCAATCTCTATTTGCAGCTCAAAACACTGAATTCGCCAAAACTTAAAGGGAAAATTCTGATTGATTCACCGGGGTTTGATGCGGACAGTCAGCGTGATGCTATTTTACGTATTACGAGTCATATTGTCGAGATGTCGGATCTGGTACTCATCTTCTTTGATGCGCGTCATCCTGAACCCGGTGCCATGCGTGACACTCTCAAGCATTTGGTTGCAACAACTTTGGCGCATAAAGATGCCAACAAGGTACTCTATATTCTCAACCAAATAGATACTACCGCCAAAGAAGATAATTTAGAAGATGTGATCGGTTCATGGCAGAGAGCTTTGGCGCAAGAGGGACTCATTTCAGGAAATTTTTTTGGAATTTATAATGAAGATGCCGCCATCACGGTCGAAGACAATGCACGACTGCAACGCCTTAAGGGTAAACGTGACAACGACCATGCACGGATTCTTGAGCGCATGGACAATGTCGGTATTGAGCGTGCCTATCGCATTGTTAAAACGTTGGTCGATCGTGCCAAAGAGATGGCAGAAGAGCAGATACCTTTGTTGCATGAAAGCCTTCAGAACATTCGCCGTAATGTCTGGTGGAGCAATCTGCTTGCTGCATTGCTCCTGTTGTCGGGGCTGGGCGTGTTGCAGTGGCAGTTTCACTGGTTTCATACACCGACAGATCTGCTAACAGGAGGCGCAGTAGTAGTGCTCATACTCTTTGGTGTCCATCTGAAAGCGGGTCGTTTTTTTACTGCCAAAGAGACAGAAAAGTGGAAGGAAAAGCGTCCTGATATGGCACGAGCCATTCAACATAATACATCATGGTGGCGACTGTTATTTGGTTATGGGGCGCACTGGAAAAAGGGAGCAAAAGCCAAACTCAATACCCTTATTGTTCAAGGACAAGAAGCCATTCAACAGCTTAACGATCAGTTTGTCAGTCCTTCGGGAAGTCAAAGCAATACGCCAAAGTAAACATGACTTTATGATATTATACATGTAAATTACACTGGATGGAATCTGATTGATGCAAAGAGAATTGTTTAACCAGGAATTGTTGAAGTTTTTAGACCGTGGAGTCACGCCGTTTCATGCAACAATTGCCATGAAAAAAGTATTGACAACTGCCGGATTTAACGAAATATATGAGCGTGATGCGTGGAAATTAACGCGGGGTGAAAAGTATTTTGTCACACGCAATGACTCTTCTATTATTGCCTTTACGTATCCGAAAAAACATGGTGGATACATGATGATGGGGGCGCATACCGATTCCCCCACCTTGAAACTGAAGCCCAATCCTGTGATTGAGAAAAACGGTTGTATCCAATGGGGTGTGGCACCGTACGGCGGTCTCTTGATGAATCCGTGGTTTGACCGTGATTTAAGCCTTGCAGGGCGGGTGAGCTTTACCAATGTGGCAGGTGAGCTTTGCGAAGAGTATATTGATTTTAAAACCCCGATTGCCACCATTGCATCGCTGGCGATTCATTTGGATAAAGAAGCAAATAAAAATCGTACTATCAATGCTCAGACCGATCTAGCACCCATTGTCACATGCCACAGCAGTATGGATTTTGAAGCGCTACTATTGTCGCGAGTAGACGAGAAAAACCCACAACGGCTGCTGTCGCATGAATTAAGTTTTTATGACACGCAAAAAGCAGCGGTTATTGGTTTGGAAGGGGAGTTTATTGCTTCGGCTCGACTGGACAATCTGCTGAGTTGCTATGTTGTTACTAACGTATTGTGCCGTGCCGATGCAGAAGATGCCTGTTTGATGGTCTGTTCCGATCATGAAGAGGTGGGAAGCGGATCAACTTCGGGTGCGGCGGGCTCTTTTTTGGAGAGTGTGCTCAAACGTCTCAGTGGTGATTTTGAATCGTATTCACGACTCGTTACCGACTCTCTCCTTGTTTCCTGTGACAATGCTCATGCCGTTCACCCGAACTTTTCTGATAAACATGATGCGAATCATGCACCCCGGATTAATGATGGGGTGGTTGTAAAGGTCAATGCCAATCAGCGTTATGCCTCTTCTTCCCGAGGAATATCCAGATTTGTTCATGCTGCCATGCGTGTGAATGAGCCGATACAAGAATTTGTAACCCGAAGTGATTTGGGATGTGGCTCTACCATTGGTCCCATTACCGCGACGCGTTTGGGGGTGGAGACGCTCGATATCGGACTACCGACGTTTGCGATGCACTCCATTCGGGAGCTAGCCGGTACCAAGGATGCATTCTCGCTCTATAATATTTTACAGGAATTGCGACCCTAATGTCTTCTGTTACCGCCGATGAGCTCAAAGCGTTAATTGAGCAGACCTATAAGGTTGAAGAGGAGTATGTTGCGCTGCGTCAATCGTACGGGTATCTGCAAGATACGATTGAGCAGGTGGTAGAATTTTTGCCCAATGCCATCTGGATTATAGAACAAGACGGTAGTATTTTTTTACAAAATTCCAAAGCCAAAGAGTTGACCGATCTACTACCGACGCTGCACTGGGAAAGTGACGATTATGAGATGGTACATCAGGGGTATTCGTATCTCATAAAAACGTCACACTACAAAGATAAATATTTGCTGAGTGCTACCGATATTACCGAACAAAAACGTAAAGAAAATCTGGCAAGTATGGGACAAATGGCAGCTCACTTAAGTCATGAAATCCGTAATCCTATCGGTTCCATCTCTCTGCTGAGTTCAACATTAATGAAACGGGTCATTCCCGAAAATAGAGCCATTGTCAGTGAAATACAAAAATCAATTTATCGTATTGAGCGTATTATCAAGGCAACACTGCTGTTTTCTAAAGGTATTAAGGTGAGCAGTGAGCCTATTTACTTTAAAGAGATTGTTGGTGCACTGCATCGGGCAATCGGCTACTATTCGTATGCCAAAGAGATTCAGGTGACACTACCGCAACAGAACTTTATTGTTGAGGGAGATTTTGATCTGCTCTGCATGATGTTTGACAATCTCATTTTTAATGCCATTGATGCCATAGAACTTGACGACAATGAGAGCGGTACGGTAGAGATGAGCTATCATTATGATGACCAGTATCATATCTTCAGAATTTATGACAGTGGTGTCGCTATTGATGATGTCAGCATTTTATTTGAGGCATTTCAAAGTACCAAAGAGAAAGGCAATGGTTTGGGACTGCAACTCTCCAAACGCATTGCTCAGGCACATGGCGGTGATGTTACACTGCTGAAAGGGAGACGTAAAATTTTTGAAGTGAGGTTACATAAATGAGAGAGATTATTGACGTTCCGGGATGTACAATTCCCATTTACATGTATATGAAAGAGGGTATTACCCATTATGAATTTGATTCGCGGGGATGTGAGCCGCCCGTACCCATGATGAATGCCCTGCGGGTATTGGACCTAGTGGATGAGGCGAACAAGCGGATGGTAATGATTAATATGCAAGAACCTACCGGATTGTATGTCAAATTACAGGACTATTTTTCGTGGGAAGTAACACCGCTAGAAGACGGCGATGTCACGATTATATTTCAAAGAAAGTAGCTTAAGAAGACTTTCCTGCCTTGGTATGCTCTTCGAGGCACTCTTTGCATTTTTCTAGTGCTTGACGGGCTTCTGGGGAGATGTCACCGTTTTTAGCAATGACGTTGGTGCGAATAATGGCATTGATACGTTTAAAGATGGTTACGGCAGTACGTACTGCTTTTTTGGAATCCCGTGAGTACTCCTCGTAATTATCGCCTTCTACATGTAGAATACGCTGCATAATGGCATTGTATTCATGCATATAAACCTGTAGGGTTTTGAGTGTATCATGAAGCGTTTTGGCATACTCCGAGAGGGTGATGCTTTTTTGTGCTTGAGAGTGTTTTTTTTCATGAACTTCATTGGCTTTTTCCAGAGCAGTTTTAGCTCTCTTGAGGTTGCGCTGTGCTTTTATGATGAGGTTAGTAACAAGTATGAGAACAAAGACCAAAAGCGGTACGCCGATGAGTAAGATGGCACCTTTGGTCGGATCACCTCGACCCGGAGCCAGAAAATTTCCAAACCATGTCAGGAGGGTATTGAGTTCAGGAGTACTTGGAATTTTGTCCAAATAAACATTGGCACCGCTTAAAAAGATACCGGCAAGCAACAGGGCAATAAAGGTAAATGTGGCAACAAGAACGGCTTTAAACGTTGCTCCGATACCACCGCTTTTGACCGCTTCAACTTCTACTTCTTCAATGGGTTCGAGGGTATTTCGAAACATATGGTCAATATTTTCCAGCTCTCCATGACCAATATTTAACCCGGCATCGTCAAAATCAATATTTTTAATCTCAAAATAGGTATCGTCAAAATCTTTCAGGGTTTTGTTGCTAACGGAACTGCGCAACGCAAAATATTGCTGTAGATTCTCGTTGAGTTCGCAACTGCTCTGTGTCAATGCATTGTCTGCAGTGACTAAAAGTTCTTTGGCAGAGTTGCTTAACTCCTTGGCTTTTTTGTTGGTGTGTAACATCATTTTCTCCTATACCTTATTTATTGTACCGTTATTTTGGAAATAAAACCGAACCAAGACGTACCATATTGGACCCGCACTCAATGGCAAGTTCATAGTCGCCACTCATACCCATGGAGCAGATGTCTGCTTGAAGTGTTTCATAGATTCGGTAGGTAGCTTCAAACGAGTGCTGAATCTGTTGTCGATCGCTACTGTGTGCACCAATACTCATGACACCGCGCAGAGTGATATTGGGACACTCTTGGGCAATTTGACGGTAGAGATCATCGGCCTCGTCACAGTGGACTCCGTGTTTGCTTTTTTCATTGGCACTATTGATCTGCAGTAAGGCATCGAGTGTCATGTTTCGCCCACTAAGACGCTGCTGTAGTGCATGTGCCAACTCCAAAGAATCCAGAGCCTGAAAGAGTGACGGATCACTCTCTAGCAGTTGATTGATTTTGTTTTTTTGCAGATTACCAATAAAATGCCACTCCAGAGGTAGTGATTCTAGTGCCGCACTTTTGGCTTTTAAATCTTGTACCTTATTCTCCCCAAAGGCACGCTGTCCAATCTGGTAAAGCGCCTCAATGGCATCAGTATCGCTGTATTTGCTCACGGCTACAATTTTGACAATATGGTGAGCACTCACCTTTAAGCGTGCTCGTTCAATGGTCTCGATTATTTTATCTACATGTAATTTATACGCTATCTCATTCATCCCATCAACCTGTTAATATCATTATATAATCCCAGACTCATTAAGCCCAGAAGCAGTACCCATCCGGCTATGGTTAAATTCACCAGTACCGCTTCGCTGGGTACCCGGCGGGTAATCATTTCGTAAAGATTAAACATAATATGCCCACCATCAAGTGCTGGAATGGGCAGGAGGTTTAAAATACCTAAGTTTACCGAAATGAGTGCCGAAAAGAAAAACAGTGCCATCCAACCCACCTTGGAAGCATCGGACGTAATCTGTACAATGCTCACCACGCCACCAAGCTCTTTGGCAGGAATGTCGCCCGTCAGCAGTTTTTGTACCCCTTTAAAAATAAGCAATGACGCCTTGTAGGTTTCATTGGCAGCATATTCAAGGCTCTCGCCAAAACTTAAGTTCAGAGTATGGGTGACGCCCGCAGAGCTGATACCGATCATTTTACGCTGTACCTTTTCTCTGAACATATTTTCTGTTTCGGTGATTTTCGGCGTGATGTAAAGGTGTTGAATGTAGTCGTCGCGTTCAATTTTTAGATCAATCGTGCCCTGAGCCTCTTTAATGTGTTCTGCCATTGCTTCCCAAGTGGTAATGGGGATGGCGTTGATGGCAACAATACGGTCATTTTTTTGTAGGCCCGCCTGTGCCGCCGGTGATGCTTTGAGCACATCACCTACGACCGGAGAGAGTGCCTGCGGACCACCAAAACCAATGGCAAGATAGAGGATAAAGGCAAGCAGAAAATTGGCTCCGGGACCGGCTAAAAGAATGACAATGCGCTGTAGTGGTGTTTTACTGTTGTAGCTGTCGGCATCTGGCGAAGTTTTGGCAGGATCAAGATCTTCTTGTCCTTTCATTTTAACATAACCGCCTAGTGGAATCATGGCAATACGCCATTGGGTATTGAGCCAATGAAACGACGCGACTTTGCGTCCAAACCCAATACTGAACACCTCGACATAAACACCCATCAGCCTTGCGGCGGTGTAGTGACCGAGCTCATGAAAAAAAATTAGTGCCGAAAGTACCAAAAATGCAACGAACCAACTCACTGTAGTGCTCCTTTTTGTAATAAGGCTTTTCGAAAGCCGTAAATATATTCCAGACCCGAATAGAGGGTGAGTGCAACACAGATCCATAACAGTGTCTCACCGCCACTCCAATGCATCAGCAAAAACCCAATGGCAAACATCTGTGCCACGGTTTTGATTTTTCCCGACCATGATGCGGCAATATCAATGCCTTCGCTAAGAGCGACAGTACGCAAGCCGGTAATAAAAAGCTCGCGAATAATAATAATATAGATCGCCCATGCTGAAGCATCACCCATCACCATTAACCCCATAAATGCAGCGATAGTCAGCATCTTATCGGCAAGGGGATCAAGAATTTTTCCCAATAGCGTCGATTCATTAAGTTCTCGGGCAATATAACCGTCAAAAAAATCGGTAACGCTTGCCAGTACAAAAATCAGTGCAGCACAGTAATAGTTCCAGGTGATGTGGATATGATGTTCCGTAAATACCTGCGGATTTAAGATAACCCAGAAGAGCAGGGGCGCCATAAGAGCCCGTGCAAGTGCTAACTGATTGGGAAGATTCATTATCGAAACGTGGTTCCGCCGTCAACGACTAGAGTCTGTCCGGTAATCCATCCAGCCTCGTCGGTGCAGAGAAAATAGACGGCTCCGGCAATATCTTCCGGCGTTCCCATACGGTTAAGTGCCGAACGTTTTATGGTTTCAGCTTTGACCTCTTCATAGTTGGTAAAGGCTTTAAGTGCATCGGTATCAATGGGGCCTCCGGAGACAGCATTGACACGAATGCCTTTCTCTCCAAGCTCGACAGCGGCATAACGGCTCATTGCCTCGACTGCAGCCTTATTGGTACCGTGACCGGCATAATTGTCAATGTAGATGAGGTTGCCTGTACTTGACATGGTAATAATCGATCCGCCTCCAACTTTTTCCATTCGTTTTGCTGCCTCTTGAGAGCCCAGAACGAAGGCATTGACGGTGGCGGTATAAATATTGTTGAGCCCACGGGGCTTCAGACGCATAAATTTTCCATAACCTCCTACGACAGGACGGCCGTAGATCATGGCATTGGAGACAAAAAAGTCGATACGTTCAAAATCGTCATCAATGGTGCTAAACAGAGGTTTGAATTCTTCAGGTTCCAAAATATTGAGGGCATAGGCTTTTGCATAGATACCATACTCATTGCGCCATTGTTGTGCCAGCTCATTAGCAATGGCTTCATTGGAATTATAGGTAAAAGCAATATTGACACCGTTTTGTGCAAACTTTTGGGCAATGGCCTTGCCAATACCTTTGGTGGCTCCGGTAATTACAACGGTTTTACCCTTCATACTATGCATGTTATACTCCTACAATTGTGTAATGTTTCATAACGTTTTCAATCTGTTTCATATGTTCGCTGCTTGGCGGAACCAGTGGCAAACGATACTCCAGTGTTTCAATGAGTCCTGCAATATACATGGCTGCTTTAATGGGAATGGGATTGGATTCACAAAAAAGTACTTTATTGAGGGGGTAGAGCTGGCTATTGAGCGCTCTGGCCGTTTCAAAGTCTCCGGAGAGGGCACAGTGTACGAGTTCGCTTTTGAGGTTGGGTACCAGATTGGCAGTTACTGAGGTAATACCGGCGCCGCCTGTTGCCAAAATGGGAAAATCAATAATATCGTCACCGCTGAGTATGGAGATGTCAGGACATTTTGAGAGTAACTCCACCGTACGTTCCAGGCTTCCTGTTGCCTCTTTGATTCCGTAGATATTGGGCAGATCGTTATAGAGGCGAACGACGGTATCGGCTGCTATATCGACACCGGTGCGTCCGGGAACATTGTAGAGAATAAAAGGAAGCTCACTTACTGCCGAAGCAATGGCTTTATAGTGCTGATAGAGTCCCTCCTGAGAGGGTTTGTTATAGTACGGCGTAACAGAAAAGATGGCATCGACTCCGCAACGTTGTGCATGTTTGGCAATGTCAATGGCTTCAAACGTGGCGTTACTCCCCGCACCGGCGAGAACCTTGGTAGGGGTGCCCTTGGTAACTTCTACGGCAATTTCAATGCAGCGTTTGTGTTCATCATGGCTCAGTGTTGCACTGGCTCCCGTTGTACCGACCGGACAGACGGCATCAATACCGTGATCAATCTGTCGTTGAATGAGTTTGGCATAATCTGCCTCATTGACTTTTCCATTTTTAAATGGGGTAATCAGTGCCGTGGTTGCACCTGTAACTCTTTTCATTATTTTGCCTTTCGTAAGATGATAGTTGTAGATTTGTTGTTGTCAAAATACTTTTTGGCAATTGTGAGGATATCGTCCGCAGTAATGGCATTAATAGCGGCTTCATACTCTAAAAGCGGTGTGATATTTCCACGAACCAGATAGCTGCCAAAAAGGTTAGCTACCGAGGTGGAACTCTCCAAAGAGTGAACAAAATCTGATTCGGTGTTAATTTTGACCTTCTCAAGTTCTGCTTGAGAGACTTTAACGTTTTTCAGACTTTCAATCTGTTGTAACAGTTCGGCTTCAACGGTTTCGGCTGTGACACCGGGGTTACACGCCGCAAGAAAAATAAAAAGCCCCGGATCGCTGTTTTCCATATTGTAAGCATAAATCTGATTGACCAGTTGTTTTTCATTGACCAGAGTTTTGTAGAGACGGCTGCTTTTTCCGGCACTTAAAATTTCTGAAATAGCAGAGAGGGTCGGTTGGTCTTCATGGGTGAAGTCGGGAATATGATAGGTGATGGCAACCATTTCGACTTCGGAGTCCCGTAGTAGCATTACCCGTTTTGGACCGTCCTGAGGTGGTTCAACCGCTTTGACTTCAGGAATGTCACCGTTATTTTTAATGGCGGAAAAGTACGTTTCCACTTTTTGAAATACTTCGCGTGACTCAACATCACCGGTAACAATAATTATGGCGTTTTTAGGCTGATAATATGTTTTATGAAAAGAACGGATGTCATTAATGTCCCAGGTGAGAATGTCGTTCATAAAACCGATAGGCGTCCAGTGGTAAGGATGATAGAGGTACGCATTATTAAACAGTCGAAAATACATGTAACCCAGTGGATTGTTATCGGTACGCCAGCGTCGCTCTTCAGCAACGACATCACGTTCGGGTTGAAACTCTGCATCTTTGAGATTCAGATTTTCCATGAGCTCGGCATAAAGCGAAAGAGATTTATCCAGATTGTGACGACTCGACTTAATAAAATAGTGGGTGTAATCAAAACCGGTGGACGCATTGTTGACGCCACCGACACTTTTTACTTCCCGGTCAAACTCACCGGGGGCAAGATTTTTGGTCGATTTGAAACTCATATGTTCCAACATGTGGGCAATGCCAGTTTTGCCCATTACTTCATTGCGACTGCCGACTTTGTAAAAAATATCGGTTGAGATGACGTTGCTTCCCTGACCCATTTCAATAACATAAACTTCCAGACCGTTTTTAAGGGTCTTACTTTCATACTTCGGCAATGATGATGCCATAACAACTCCCATACATAAAAATAGTGCCGTAAAAATTCGAAACATTAGCGTTTACTCCCTATGGCTTCGGTGATAGAGACAAAGCCATCTTCCTTGAGGAGTTCAATAAGTCCCCGGTTAATATCGCGTACCAATGACGGCCCTTTAAAAATGAGCGCACTCAATACCTGCACCAGTGATGCTCCTGCACCAATGCGTCGGTAGGCTTCTTCTGCCGAATCAATGCCGCCTACGGATATGAGCGTTGTTTTACCATAAAGTTCACTGGCGATGGCATCAAAAATGGCAAAGCTTTTTTCCTGAAGTACTTTGCCGCTAATACCCCCAAAATCTCGTGGATAAGGAAGCAGCGAGTAGTCAGTGGTTGTGTTGGTTGCAATAATGCCATCAGCTCCTTTTTCCACTGCCATTGCGGTAAGATCCACCGCCTGCGATGCTTCCATATCTGGAGCAATTTTGAGTAAAATAGGTTTGTCGGTGAGTGTTTTGGCACGACTGAAGAGTTCGGCAATGAACGGTTCGTTTTGCAGATCCCGTAATCCCGGGGTATTGGGTGAGGAGATATTGATGACCATGTAATTTCCGAAGCGGTGGAGCTCACGAATGAGCTTGGTGTAGTCGTATAGGGCCTCGTTCTCCGGCGTAATTTTGTTTTTACCAATGTTAATACCCAACGGTATCGGGTAAGGGTAGTATGTTTCCAGACGCTGCTGAATCTTGAAGAGTCCGTCGTTATTGAAGCCCATGGCATTTTGCAGGCTCTCCTCAGCAATGTGGCGAAAGAGGCGTGGTTTTGGATTTCCCGCTTGCGGGATAGGTGTTAATGTACCAATTTCGGTATATCCGAACCCTAAAGCTTTGGCACCGTTAATCATGGTGGCATTCTTGTCAAATCCTGCGGCAAGTCCTACCGGATTGAGAAAGGCAGTTCCGAAAAGTTCCTGATGCAATATTGGATGGGTCACCACATAATCATTGAGAAAAAATTCCACTACCTGCGGACAGACATTGGCGCCGCGCAGTAGATATTCGGCAAGATGGTGCGCCGTTTCTGGCTCTAGTTTAAAAAGAAGTGGCTTTAGGGTTTCGTACATGCTCAATCTTAGGCTTTAAAATAAACGGTATTGTACAGAAGAATTGGTTAATATCTTATTTAACCACCGCTAACTAAACGATTTTATGAGATGCACTATAGAGTACTCTATGG
>JALUJE010000070.1 GCA_027057185.1 Helicobacteraceae bacterium
ACCGGAATTTCATGAACCGCCGCTAAAAATTGACGGTAATGCCGACCGTTATGATTATGACCGTAGTGAAAACAGTGATTTTGTGCAAGCAGGAAATCTTTACCGTATATTGAATGAACAAGAACGTAACGACTTGGTTACTAACATTGTCGGTTCGCTTAGACATGCCGAAGCTATGATTCAAGAACTACAAATTTCGCACTTTAAAAAAGCTGATCTCGCGTATGGTACTGCCATTGAAGAAGGTATTAAAAACTATCGCTCCTAATATTTTACGATAATCGTGCTAAATGCAATGCTACTGTTGACATTTAGCCACGGTACTATTTTTTGTGGTATCAAGGAGGCTATGTTTTCCGAAGAACACATAGCGCAATAACTCCTTATGTCAGAAGTATTATTTTAAAACTTTTTGCAATTTCACTTTTGCTTTGACGTCACGCATAACATTGGTAAAGTCTTTGACATTGGCCGCACCGTTCAAGCGCTCAATTTTCTTACCTTCAGCATTCAAAAAATAGAATGTCGGCGTTCCAATATAGCTAAACGGTTTTGGCAACGTATCACGTTTCACATCAAAATGAACCGGTATAAAATCCATCTGTAATTCTGAAATAACATCATCATCTTCAAAAACAACTTCATCCATATACCAACAGGCATCACATCCCTCTTGAGAAAGCATGACCATCACAATTTTTCCCTCTTTTTTAGCACTCTTGAGTGCAGTATCATAATCTACCCACTCCGGTTCGGCATACAGCAATGTCGCTACTGTTAATAATACACCTGCTAGTAGTTTTTTCATTTTCATGTCCTTATTATATCGCGTCTAAAAGCTCTAAAAACTCTTTAGGATCTTTATAACCAATAATGGTTTTTCCTTTCATGATGATACCGTTTTCATCAAAGAAAAGCATAGCCGGTGGACCAAAAATATGATAAGTACTCATTAATGCTTTCTGCGGATCGCCATTATCGGTGACATCGGCTTGAATGAGAACAAATTCATTCATTTTTCGTGTAATGTCCGGATCTTTAAACGTAACATGTTCCAACTCGTTACATGAGGTACACCAGTCTGCATAAAAATCGACCAGTACCCGTTTTCCTTTAGCCTTAGCGATTTCAGATTCTAACTCATGCAGCGAGTACACTTTAGTAAACTGTACGTTAGCCGCAATACTACCCGATTGTGAAGCGCGAATGCCTGTTTTATGAAGATGCTCAAGTGGATTAAGTGGATTGGCAGCTCCTGTCAATCCACCATAAATCAGTGCTATTCCGTACAATAGCATCACCACGCCAAATCCTTTAAAAAGCGCGTTAAATCCTCGTGTTCCCTCTTTTAGCGGCTCAAGAACCCCCATATACACCGCTGAAACAATCAGAAGTACTGCCCATAACAGCATACTGAGCGCATCAGGAATAATTCTACTGAGCATCCAGATGGCAATTCCAAGCATCATTACACCAAATATTTTGGTCACCGTTGTCATCCAGCCACCCGGACGCGGCATAAATTTTCCTGCCCCCGTACCAATAATGAGTAACGGCACTCCCATACCCAGACTCATCACAAAAAGTGCAGCGCCGCCAAGCAGTGCGTCTCCGGTCTGTCCAATGTAAATGAGTGCGCCCGCAAGTGGTGGTGCGATACAAGGTCCGACAATCAGCGCACTTAAAAAGCCCATAATGGCAACCCCAACAATTCCGCCTTTTTCTCCGGCTTTACCGGAATACTTTGAAATACGGGTCTGCCATGACTGAGGAATGCCAATCTCAAAAAATCCAAACATAGAGATAGCCAGAGCAACAAATAGCAGCGCAAACAGTGTCAGTACCACAGGATTTTGCAATGCTGCTTGAATATTACTGCCAAAGAGCCCTGCCAAAATACCGGCAATAGTATAAGCCATCGCCATTGCCAGAACATAGATTAATGAAAGAAAAAAACCACGTTTGGCACTCATATGCTTTCCCTGTGAGACAATAATAGAAGAGAGAATCGGTATCATCGGAAAGACACACGGGGTCAGTGCCAAAAAGAGACCAAATCCAAAAAATGCCGCCAATACCGTCCAGAGTGTGCCGCTATTAAGTATCTGTGCAATCTCGTCACTCTCAGAAAGCGCTCCTGCTTCTGTTTTCAGTGCTACGGTTGTATCATGTTGCAGCATCGCATCGTCAACATTGATGGTAAATGTTTTTTCCATCGGATTGTAACACAAGCCTTGCTCTGAACATCCCTGATATTCCAGCAGCAGGTGAATCTCTTGTGGATTATCGCCGCTAAAAGTCAACTCAAAAGTCGGTGATACCACATAGACCATATCCTCACCATGCTTTACCGCCCTCATCAGTTTTTTTACATGTATATCGATACCATCGTTAGGATCGACATCACGAATATTGGTACGATCTGCATAAAGATAGATGTCTTTTCCCAATGCAATACGCAATTCATAGGTCGTAGCATTCACTTGATGTAATGTGGGTTTAAATGCCTCATCGGGCATTAAAAAGCTTGGCAATGCTGCCATTAACGAATATGTTAGGGTCATAAACAGTAAAAATAGTTTCACTCAATATCCTGTCGTTCTCTTTTTTAGAATTACAATATTATCCTAAAAAAATTAATTGTCATCTACCCCTGATGCTACCCTAACATTATGAAGTATTACTGAAGATATAATCCTTTTCTTGCTATTTTTATGATACAATTAACACAAATCATAACTTTTTAACACTTAAATTATTTACAAAAGGATTTTCGCGTGTCATCAATACGCCACATTGCCTTTGTGCTATGGCTCATGTTTTTTACGCAGAACAATTTGCTTGCAGCCACACTGGTTGCGGAGTATCCGCTAGATGCCTGCCTATGGAACGGTACGCTCGGTGAAGTTCAAGATGTTGTTCTGGGTGACAACAACGGCACCCGAACCGGAGCAAACGTCATCACAACCACGCAACAGCAAAAGGTCTGCCGCAGTGCTCTGTTCAGCGGTGACGCTATTGACATCGACAATCTCGATATCAATACCTCAACCGGAGCCAAAAACTCTGTTGCTTTCTGGATGTACTGGGACGGCACTGGAGGTGTCATGCCTTTTGGATGGTATGCACATGATCTGTGGTTTACACGAGGAGCATTTGGGTTTAACACATTCAATAGTGATATTTACGGTATCAGTTCCGATGGACTTGCCGATGGCTGGCACCATGTCGCTGCCATCTTTACCAATAGAGATGTTCATGCCAACAAACTCTATATTGACGGTGTCGAACAAAACCTGACGCAAATTTATAACACACCCAACAATTCACGTAGTGTTGCCAACAGCAGTGCACGTATTGGCGGATGCCGTGTTAGCGATGGATACCGCTTCAGAGGATACCTCGATGAAATGCATATCTATAATGGTGAAATTAATACTTCCACCATCAATACCGTGATGCATGCTACCCATCCCTGTCAGTGTATTGAACCTTTGGGAAACTGGCATCTGGATGAGTGTCTCTGGGATGGCAGCAATAATGAGGTTGAAGATAGTAGTGGCAATAACTACCACGGTACGGCACAGTTGGGTGCTACGACACAAAGTGCTACAGATTCCGGAGGAGGTCAGTGTCGTACCGGACTACTCGTTGACCAATACATCAGTGTCACAACCTTTCCACACCTAAGCGATTCTCGAAGTATTACCGCGTGGTTTAGTACCACTGATGTTTCCAGAAGGGGGCAACGTATTTTTGCCGATGACGAATACAATAATGCCGGTTCGTACGCGCTAAGCGTCGGTGATCCGGGGCCGGGTAAGGTACGTTTTTATATTCGCGGACTCAATGCCGTATCACTTGACAGTGCCGCTGTTATTCAAAACAATCAGTGGTATTTTGCCGCAGCAACTTTTGATGCACCAACTATGAAAAAACGATTACGCATTTTTGACAGCAGCGGTACTCTGATCAGTGATGTACAAGATACGGTTACAGGTACCCTCTCTCATCAAACCGGTACGCCCACCCTTGGCGGAGAGACCCTCAACGGAGAAACCCTAAACCGTTTTCAGGGGAATATTGATGAAGTGAAGGTCTACGATGGTGCAATCAATGAGGCGCAGATTCGTGCCATGATGCAGGTACCACACCCTTGCGGTTGTGCTCTCAATATTGCAAAGTATCCGCTAGATGCCTGCCTATGGAACGGTACGCTCGGTGAAGTTCAAGATGTTGTTCTGGGTGACAACAACGGCACCCGAACCGGAGCAAACGTCATCACAACCACGCAACAGCAAAAGGTCTG
>JALUJE010000071.1 GCA_027057185.1 Helicobacteraceae bacterium
TGGCAACAGCACGGAATTATTGCCAACCCCAACTGTTCAACCATCCAGATGGTTCAAGCACTCAAGCCACTTGATACTGCTTACGATCTGGTTCGCGTCGATGTCAGTACCTATCAGGCAACATCGGGCGCAGGAAAAAGTGCCATGGAGGAGCTGGTCACACAGATGCAGGACTTTTTCTCATTTAAACTTACCGAAAGTGAGCACCGAAATTTTCCGCACCAAATTGCACTCAATGTCATTCCTCAAATTGACACGTTTACTGAAAACGGCTACACCAAGGAGGAGAT
Organism: Helicobacteraceae bacterium; assembly: GCA_027057185.1. Classification (GTDB taxonomy): domain Bacteria; phylum Campylobacterota; class Campylobacteria; order Campylobacterales; family Sulfurimonadaceae; genus QNZR01. The sequence goes on from JALUJE010000071.1 coordinate 291, forward strand.
GAAAATGGTCAACGAAACCTGTAAAATCTTGCATAAAGAGATTGAACTCAGCGCCACCTGCGTCCGTGTTCCGACCCTTCGCGGTCATGCCGAATCGTTAACACTGACATTTGATTCGGAAATCTCTGCGGATGAAGCACGCGAGCTACTGCGTCACGCACCCAATATTATTATTGTCGATACTCCACAAGAGAGTGCCTACCCAATGCCGGTAGCATGTGTGGATCAAAACGAGACCTTTGTGGGACGTATCCGTAACGATATCTATCGTAACAACGTTCTTCACCTTTGGATAGTTGCCGACAATTTACGCGTCGGTGCTGCTACCAATGCCGTGCGTATTGCACAAAAATGGATAGAGATGGAGAGAGAAAACTGATGTTAGAAAAAATTTTTGAAGGGGGGCTATGGAGCTCCCGATTTATGGTAATCTTTGCCGTTGTTTTTGGTCTACTTGGCGCAATTGTCCTATTTGCTGTTGCCAGTATTGATATACTCTCAACCGCGAGCTACGTCTTTACGACGTATACCACCGGGGCACACCCGGAACGCTTTCATGAAGATGTTGTCGGCGGCATTATCGGTGCCGTAGACCTCTACCTTATCGGTGTCGTTATGCTGCTCTTCTCATTTGGTCTGTATGAGCTCTTTATCTCCGATATTGATGCCGCAAAAACCGAAGAGGGTAGAGAGAGCAAAATTTTGGCAATTCACTCACTCGATCAGCTCAAAGACAAGATTTCTAAAGTTATTGTCATGGTACTGGTAGTGGGATTTTTTCAAAAGGTGGGTCACACAGACTATAAAACCGCACTCGATATGTTCTATTTTGCCCTATCTATTACCGCGGTAGCCGTCGGACTGTACTTTCTTGGAAAAGTTGGAAAAAAATAATAAAGGAAATTCATGAGTAAACTATTTGTAGATGCCTGTTTTGGTAAAGAGACTCCATACACTCCAGTATGGATGATGCGACAGGCAGGGCGTTACCTACCGGAGTATATGGCAGTACGTGCCGAAGCGGGCAATTTTCTCAACCTCTGCCATGACCCGAAAAAGGCGGCAGAAGTCACCATTCAGCCTCTTGATATTGTCGGGGTTGATGCCGCCATCTTGTTTAGCGACATTTTAGTCATTCCCGATGAAATGGGCATGGATCTCTCTTTTGTCAAAGGGGAAGGTCCTCGGTTTAGCGACCCCATCACCAATGAAGCCGATCTGGATCGACTCATCGGCGCAGAAGCCGCCGCATCCAAACTCACATACGTCTACGACACTATTGCACTGTTGCGTCAGCAACTCGATGCCCGTGACGACGACATTGCACTCATCGGGTTTACCGGTGCACCATGGACATTGGCAACATACATGATTGAGGGACAGGGCACCAAAACCTACAATATCTGTAAAAAGATGATGTACTCCAACCCAAAACTGTTGCACAAGATTCTTGCCAAAGTTACCGACGTCGTAAAACGGTATATGGAGAAACAGATTCAAAGCGGCGTCGATGTCGTACAGATCTTTGACTCCTGGGCAGCGGCCATTGAACCTGAACTTTATGACGAATTTTCTTGGCAATACATGGTTGAGATTGCCGAATATCTTAAAGAGAAATATCCCCACATTCCCGTCATTATGTTTCCTAAAGGCATTCCGGCATTTTTAGACCGTGTCTACGGTAATTTTGATGTATTCGGTGTTGACTGGTCCACACCTATGGAACTGGCTAAAGAGAAACTTGGCGCTAAATATGTCTTACAGGGCAATATGGAACCGTGTCGTCTCTATTCGCAGGAGAAGACAACCGAAGCAATCAAACATATTCACAACGTTATGGGCGGAAAACGCCACATTTTTAACTTGGGACACGGTATTTTACCTGATGTTCCGGTTGACAATGCCATCCATTTTGTACGCGAATGTCAACGCATCAGTAAGCATTAAAGGAGCAGTAGATGTTAAGATTTTTAATATTGTCGGCACTGCTGACACTTTTTACCGCAGGCTGTTCACAAATGTATTATGCCGGTATGGAAAAAGTCGGTATTCACAAGCGTGATATTATGGTCAGTCGAGTCAAAGATGTCCAGGAGTCCCAAGAAGAGGCTCAAGAAGAGTTTAAATCGGCACTTGAAGAGTTTGGTTCACTCGTCACTATTGAAGAGAGCAGCCTCAAAAAAGCCTACGATAAATTCAGCTCCGAGTATGAAGACGCCAAAGAAGCGGCAGAGGATGTCAGCAAAGATATCGACAAACTCGAAGATGTCTCTTTAGCCCTCTTTAAAGAGTGGGAAGAAGAGATCACCCAGTACAAAAACGCCAAGCTCAAGGCACAAAGTAGAAAAAAACTTCGTGATACCAAAGCCAAATACCGCAAAATGATGACATCCATGCGCCACTCCGAAAAAAGCATGGAACCCATTTTAGCAACCTTTTATGACAATGTCTTAACACTGAAACATTCTTTAAATGCCCAAGCCATTGGTGCGCTTCAGGGTGAATTCAGCTCACTTAAAAGTAACGTTGGTGTCCTGATTAAACAGATGAATCGCTCAATTAAAGAATCTGACAGATTTATTCAAGAGATGCAGTAATCCTATCGTATGAACATTATTTTTGGACCGGTAAATTCACGCCGTTTCGGCAGTTCACTGGGCATTGATCTCTCACCGACACATAAACAGTGTAATTTCGACTGTCTCTACTGTGAGCTAGCACCCGCCCCTGCCGTTGTCTCACAGCAACATAGCATTGCTGTCCATGAGATCATAGCAGCACTGACTCAGGCACTCGAAGAACACCCTAACATTGATGTCATTACCATTACCGCCAATGGAGAGCCGACACTCTATCCGTACCTTGATGCCCTCATTGATGCCATTGATGCCCTCAAAGGTACCACCCAGACGCTCATTTTAACCAATAGTGCCGCACTGACCGATGCCCACACGTTTAAGACGCTGCTAAAATTTGACCGGGTAAAACTCTCGCTCGATGCTGTTACCCCCGAGGTATTTCAAAAAATTGACCGTCCCCACAGTCATATTGATATTTTACATGTAAAAGATGCCGTTAAGGAATTTTCACAACAGTACCACGGCAAACTCTATATTGAAATTCTCTTTGTACATACCCTCAACGATACCCAAGAAGAGATTGCCAAACTCAACAATACACTGCTGCACATTGACTGTGAACGCATTGACCTCGGTACCATAGACCGCCCGCCTGCCTACCCTGTTAGCGGTATCTCCTATCGTGAACTGCATGAGATTGCCCAGCAGTTTGATGCAACATTACCCATTCATATTGCCTCACGCCGGCACGCCGAAGCCTGTCATACTTCATACGACAACGATGCCATTATGAACACTCTGGACAAACGACCGCTTACCCATGATGACATTGCCCTGCTTTTTGATGACGCCAGTAAAAAACGACTCCAATACCTTATAGATGACAAAAAAGTTTCTGAAATCGAACGCGGCGACCTGCACTTTTTGGTACCGACACGTAACATCATACGAAAACGACAAAAATCTTGACAAACAACCCTGCTTTGCGTATAATTGCGGCTCATAAAATATTCCGGATTAGCTCAGCGGTAGAGTAGGTGACTGTTAATCACTTGGTCACTGGTTCGAATCCAGTATCCGGAGCCACTATGTTTTTAACCCTGTTACAACAACCCATTCCGGATTAGCTCAGCGGTAGAGTAGGTGACTGTTAATCACTTGGTCACTGGTTCGAATCCAGTATCCGGAGCCACACTTAAACCCTCAAAATACGAACTTCAAAACATTTTTATTCATCATTTAAGTTTCCTAAAAATACACAGCGTCCGTCACAAGTCCTTACGATAATAAGAATTATGATGCAATTTGAGGATATCTACAATAAAAAAATGTGGTAGTGTTCAATAATCTGTGTCAGCATCGGATAGTTCCGTATAAGACCACCCTAAATTTAAGCGTAATGATACCTACATTGAGCAAT
>JALUJE010000072.1 GCA_027057185.1 Helicobacteraceae bacterium
TTTCCAGTGTGCCGCAACACCGAGTTCAGCAGTTTTATGCATCTCAAAAGTACGAATTTGCACTTCAATAATCGTCGTACTGGAAAACACCGTTGTATGTAGCGTCTGATAACCGTTATCTTTTGCTATGGCAATATAATCCTTAAAACGTGAACTTAGTGGCTGAAAATTCAGATGAATGAGTCCCAAAACGTTGTAGCAATCTATGGGTTTTTTCACCAGAACCCGAATGGCAAGAAGATCAAGAATTTCATCAATGCCGATACCTTTACGTTGCATTTTTAATTTTATAGAATAGCGGTGCTTGACACGACTTAAAATTTCAAAATCCTCTACCATGAAGCCGTGTTGAATCAGAAGCTGATTGACCCGGTGACGAAAATCATTTAATTTCACTTCAATGGCGTGATAGTTCGCTTCAAGATAACCCTCAATCTCCTCTTTTTCTTCTTTAAAAAGATAAGAAAAGCTCAAATCTTCCAGAAGATTTTTTAAGAAAGAGATACCCAAACGGTGTGCAATGGGGGCATGAACAACCAAAGTTTCTTCTGAAATACGATACTGCTTTTCAGGAGACAATGCATCAAGCGTCAGCATGTTATGCAAACGGTCACATAATTTAACGACTAAAACACGCACATCTTTAATGGACGCTAAAAGCATTTTACGAAACGAGAGAGCTGAGGCAACCAGCTTCTCATTAGAACTTGAGGGAAGTAGATTTTCACCACGGATGGCATCAATTTTGGTCAGACCACCTACCAAATGTGCAACATCGGCACCAAAAAGTGCTTCTACCTCTTCAATAGTTGCCGAGGTATCTTCGACAACATCATGAAGCAGTGCCGCTTTAATCATTGCCATATCTTCCGTAATGGATGCAACAATTGCCGCCACCAAAATGGGATGTACAATATAAGGTTCGCCGCTTTTTCGCGTTTGCCCTTCATGAACACGTACAGAGAAATCTAATGCCTGCTGAATATCTTCACTACAGGAAATACATGTAAATAGATACTCTGTTGCAGCAGCAACATCTTTGAGATGCTTGATTTTGTCAATATTTAATGTACTCAAATTGTTGCTCTTATTGAATTTAATCTTTGCTAAAACCCTTAACTGAGATAACACCCTCAGCAATTTCCATGAGTGCTAAATCGGCTGCTTTTATGGTTTTTAGGTCAATATTCAGCTTACTCTGAGCACCGTTTAACAATTCATCTGCCCGTTTCGCCACAGCAATGGCAAGTTGGTAACGATCCAATCCTTCAATTTCTAGTGCTTTTGCCGTTAAGGTCTCTAATCTCATCTTTTTTCCTTTATTTTACTATGGAACAATTTTCGTAATTGCCATTGACAATATCAAGTAAATTACCTGTTTTAAACATATCACATACGACAATGGGAAGTTTGTTGTCTTTTGCTAAAGCAATTGAAGTATCATCCATAACTTTAATATGGTCATTGAGCGCCTGGTCATACGAAAGGTTTGTCAAACGTTTGGCGTCATCAAACTTATTGGGATCTTTATCATATACCCCATCCACTTTCGTTGCTTTTATAATCATCTCTGCACCAATTTCAACTGCACGCAGCGTCGCTGCAGTATCGGTCGTAAAAAATGGGTTTCCCGTACCGGCTGCAAAAATAACAACCCGTCCTTTTTCTAAATGGCGTACCGAACGTCGTTGAATATACGGTTCGGCAATTTGCTCCATCTTTATAGCAGTCTGTACCCGAACTTTCATTCCGGCATGCTCACAGGCTTCTTGCATGGCAACAGCATTAATGACCGTTGCCAACATTCCCATATAGTCTCCGGCTGTTCTACGGATAATGCCATCCTGAGCCGCCGTTACACCGCGAATGATGTTACCGCCGCCAATAACCAATCCCACTTCTATATCGGCATCCACTAAGGATTTAATCTCTTTTGAAATATAGTTCAATATCTGAGTGTCAATTCCATGCCCGGCATCACCTGCTAAGGCTTCGCCGGAAAATTTTACTAAAATACGTTTATTACCCATTAACACTCCCTGAACAATTACTTACGCGTCAAAAATCTGTGAATTATATTGAAAAATCGCTTTAATACGGCTTTGAATATGAAGGGTTCTTGAATTCGTAATTATGTAACAGTGGTGAGAGCGAGAGAAGAAGTATGATTAAAAACGGAAAATCCGTTTTTAATGACTACAGTCCAAGTGACTGTAATGTTTTTAGTGTTAAAGCACCCTGTGAGAGTTTGTTATCTTTCTGGTATGCCTGTACGGCTGCTTTGGTTTCAGCATTATACACACCATTAATCTTGGATATTTTATATTTCTTGGCTCTAAGCTTTTGTTGTAGTTTTGAAATAACATTTTTTTGCGTATTGGTTTGGCATAGAACCGGTTGCCAGCGCAGGTATGGCTCAGATATCTGTACTTTTTTGGTATATGTCGAATAGACTGCCGGAATGGTAGTTTTTACCTCTTTTGCCGGCGTATCAATAACACGTGTTTTTACCATTTTACAAATGCCAGGGATCTTCTTTTCCTTGGTCGTTGCCGGCGTTGCCAATACTCGTGTTTTGACGGTTTTATATACTGCCGGTATAGTGACCTCTTTAGTAGTTGCCGGGGTAGCAAGGACTCTCGTTTTAACATTTTTGTAGACTGCCGGAGTTTTAACCGCTTTGGTAGTTTCCGGAGTTGCTACAGCATTTTTTGTTACGGTTTTATACACAGCAGGAATTTTCACCTCTTTGGTTGACGCATCTTTTACCAAAACTTTTTTAGTAATGGTCTTATAGACGGCGGGAACTTCTACCAAACACATAATTTCGCCTGTGCCGTTACTGATTTTCTCAATTTCACCCCGACCCTTTTTCCATTCTGTATGGGCAGCTTTTACAAGTACTTTCTCCTTAACGGTCTTATACGTTGCCGGCACAATGGCTATTTTAGTTTTTTCCGGTTCTACCAATACTTTTTCTTTAATGGTTTTATACGTAGCCGGCACCACGACCAACTTGGTTTTTTCTGGCTCTACCATCACTTTTTCCGTCACGGTTTTATAGGTAGCGGGCACTACTACCAGTTTGGTTTTTTCCGGCTCTACCATCACTTTTTCCGTCACAGTTTTATAGGTAGCGGGCACAGTAATTATTTTAGTACGCGGTTCTCGTATGGTGACTTTTTTCTCAACAACTTTATAAGTCGCGGGAATAATTTTTATTTGTGTTTTGGCTTCTTCTACCAGCTGTTTCACTTTCTCGGTAGCATATTTTGGCGGAACCAGTACTTTTGCGTAACATTCACCCGCTTTAGCATTGGGCGGTACCAGTGAGTTTGATACTGCATTAACATCACGTTTTTCTACAGAAGTTGATGATACTACCGCTGCGGCAGCAGGCTGTACAGCAGTCACTGCAGGTTTATTGTCACTTGCAATACGTTGAAGTTTGGCTTCACTCGCCTGCTGACTTTTTTTGGTCAGCTCCAGCTCCTGTGTCAAACGCTGAATTTCATTCTCTTTTTGTGATAAAAGATCCCCCGACATATCTTTTGTAGAACAACCCGTTGTACCTATAATCAATGCTGCTAAAAGTGCAGATGTTTTGACGTACTTAACCATTTTAATCTCTCCTGTGTGTTATATAAGCAAGAATACTAACTAATAATATATAAAACAACAATAAATTACACTAATGTCATTTCATAATTTGTATGTTATAATTCTCAGTAACAAATATTATTAAGGAGTAAACGTTGAAAAAACTTTTTATTTCATCGTTAATAGGTACAGCAGTATTCATGAGTAGCATTAATGCTCAGGATTGTATGATGGCAAAAGATTTGAATGTAGCATTCAAAAATGCTTCTACGGCGTATATGAATAATGCAGAGCAACAAGAGGTGGCTGATTTCGCCAAGTTTTTAAAAGAAACCGGTCTCTATGCCGTCATCGAAGGACATACCAGTTCCAGTGCATCCGCGCAATATAACTATGATCTCTCAACGGCGCGCGCCGTAAAAGTACTCAATTCGCTAAAGCAGTTGGGTGTCAATCCAAGCCACATTCGTGCTATGGGTTTTGGAGAGAGCTCGCCATTGTACGATAATCATACCGCTGAAAGCATTAAGAACAGACGGGTCATTGCCGAAATTTTCAATAGTAAAAGTGAACTTACTGACTATATTACATCTGAAAAAAAACGCATTAAAAATATTAAATACCAAGAACAATGGTAAGACTGACAACAGTATGAGGCTCCTTAATATTGGTCTCATACCTAGTC
>JALUJE010000073.1 GCA_027057185.1 Helicobacteraceae bacterium
ATCAATAACTTTATGAAACTTTTGGTAGAAAATGGACGGATCGATATCATTCCTGCAATCTCTTCTGAATTACGTAAAGAGGTTGCTCGTATGAATAAAAGCTATAGTGGAAAAATTTATAGTGATAGTGATATTGATGCTAAGACGTTAACCGGAATCAGTAAGGGTCTGAGTAAAAAGTTGGGTGCAACAATCTCGCTGGAGATGGTCAAAAATGATTTTGACGGTATTAAAGTAGAAGTTGAAGATTTGGGTGTTGAGATTAATTTCTCGAAAAACCGCCTCAATACACAACTGATAGAACACATTTTAAAAGCAATTTAAGCATCGGAAAGGAGACGCGTAGTGGTAACAAAAGTACAAGCTAATGAGATCAGTTCAATTATTAAAGAGCGTATTGATAATTTTGAGTTGAATGTAGATATTAATGAAACGGGTAAAGTTATTTCATATGCTGATGGTATAGCACAGGTATATGGTTTAAGCAATGTAATGGCAGGTGAGATGGTTGAGTTTGAAGATGGAACTCAGGGTCTTGCTATGAACTTGGAGGCAAATAGTGTCGGTGTCGTCGTTTTAGGGGCCGCAGCGCAACTTAAAGAAGGCATGTCAGTTAAACGTTTAAGTAAGCTTCTTCGTGTGCCAGTAGGTGATGCACTGCTTGGGCGTGTTGTCAATGCTTTGGGTGAACCAATTGACGGTAAAGGCCCCATTGAGACAACAGAGAGTCGTTTGGTAGAAGAGAAGGCGCCAGGAATTATGGCGCGTAAATCGGTTCATGAACCATTGGCAACGGGAATTAAGGCTATTGATGCTTTGGTACCGATTGGTCGTGGTCAACGGGAGTTGATTATTGGTGACCGTCAAACCGGTAAAACTACAGTAGCACTTGACACCATCATTAATCAAAAGGGCAACGGGGTTGTTTGTATCTATGTTGCCGTAGGTCAAAAAGAGTCAACCATTGCTCAAATTGTACGTCGTTTAGAAGAGCACGGTGCACTGGAATACACAATTATTGTCTCTGCAACTGCGGCTGAAGCGGCAGCATTACAGTTTTTGGCACCTTATACCGGCGTGACGATGGGAGAATACTTCCGAGATAATGCCCGTCACGGCTTGATTGTTTACGATGATCTTTCAAAGCATGCCGTAGCATATCGTGAGATGTCACTGATTCTTCGTCGTCCTCCGGGTCGTGAAGCGTATCCGGGTGATGTATTCTATCTACATTCGCGTCTCTTGGAGCGTGCGGCAAAGCTCAATGATGAGTTGGGCGCAGGGTCTTTAACGGCACTGCCGATTATTGAGACACAGGCGGGAGATGTTGCGGCATATATTCCTACCAATGTTATCTCTATTACCGATGGCCAGATTTTCTTGGAAACGGATCTTTTTAACTCCGGTATTCGTCCGGCAATTAATGTTGGGCTTTCAGTATCGCGTGTTGGTGGTGCGGCACAAATTAAAGCTACAAAGCAGGTAGCAGGAACCTTAAGATTAGATCTTGCACAATACCGTGAACTTCAGGCTTTTGCACAGTTTGCATCTGATCTCGACGAAGTGAGCCGTAATCAACTAGAGCGTGGTCAACGTATGGTAGAAGTGTTGAAACAACCTCCATTCTCTCCATTACCGGCTGAGAAACAAGCGCTTATTATTTTTGCAGGTAACAGCGGTTATTTGGATGATATTCCGTTTACGGCAGTAACGAAGTTCGAAGCAGAACTGTATCCATTTATTGAAGCACGATATCCACAAATTTTTGAGAATATTAGAAGTGCACTCAAGATTGATGACGATACGGATGCATTAATGAAAAAAGCACTTGAAGAGTTTAAAGCTTCTTTTAGCGTATAAGGACCATTATGGCCAATTTAAAAGATATTAAAAGACAGATAAAGAGCGTTAGTAACACTCAAAAGACTACACGGGCAATGAAACTGGTATCTACTGCCAAGCTTCGTCGTGCTGAAGAGTTGGCAAAACGTTCTCGTTTATATGCGGAAAAAATCAATGAAATGATTACTGAGATTTCGGCACGTATTCAATGTCTCAAAGTCGGTGGTATAGAAAATCGCTGTTTTCAAAAAATTGAAAACCCCAAAATGGTTGACATTGTGTTTGTAACTGCCGACAAAGGATTGTGCGGCGGATTTAATATTCAAACATTAAAAGCCGTTAAAAAATTGATGCGTGAATGTAAAGAGAAGAAAGTTAAGGTTCGCCTGCGAGGTATTGGAAAAAAAGGAATTGAATTTTTTACCTATAATGATATTGAACTATTGGATGCCGTACGAGATTTAAGTTCTGCACCTAATGTTCAGCGTTCCAATGATTTTATTGAGGCATCCTTGGATGATTATAAAGAGGGTGTGATTGACGGGCTCTATATTGTCTATAACGGTTACAAGAACATCATTACCCAGGAATTACATGTAGAACAGGTGCTGCCAATTGATGTAGATGAATTTGATTGTGATGAAAATGCTCATTCGCTTTTAGAAATAGAAGCAGAAGATGATGAAAAAATGCTTGATGCATTAATGACTAAGTATGTTCATAACAACATGTACTATGCATTAATTAATTCGCTCGCAGCAGAACACAGCGCACGAATGCAGGCTATGGATACGGCAACAAACAATGCCAAAGAGATTGTTCAGTCACTGAATGTTGAATATAATAAAGCGCGTCAAGCCGCTATCACAACCGAACTGATAGAAATTATCAGTGGTGTTGAGTCGATGAAATAATGAGAGGAGAAAATATGATTGGTAAAGTTGCTCAGGTAATTGGACCTGTTGTTGATGTTGATTTTGATGGATACCTTCCACTAATAAACGAAGCAATTGAGATTAATGGTAATATTGAGGGGAGTGAGTACCGTCTGGTACTGGAGGTTGCTGCCCACTTAGGTGACGGTCGTGTTCGTACGATTGCAATGGATATGAGTGAAGGTTTAGTTCGCGGTATGGAAGCTAAAGCAACAGGAAACCCGATTAGTGTTCCCGTGGGTGAAAAGGTCTTGGGTCGTATCTTTAATGTCATCGGTGAGACTATTGACGGAGGCGATCAGGTGACGGATGCTCCGACATGGTCAATTCACAGAGATCCACCACCACTGGTAGATCAAAGCACAACTACTGAAATGTTTGAAACCGGCATTAAAGTAGTTGACCTGCTCGCACCGTACGCCAAAGGTGGTAAAGTTGGACTCTTTGGTGGGGCGGGCGTTGGAAAAACCGTTATTATTATGGAGCTTATCCACAATGTGGCGCATGGGCATGACGGTCTTTCCGTATTTGCCGGTGTCGGTGAGCGTACCCGTGAAGGTAATGACCTGTACTATGAGATGAAAGATTCTAATGTTCTTGACAAGGTGGCATTGTGTTACGGTCAGATGAGTGAACCTCCAGGAGCACGTAACCGTATTGCATTGACCGGACTGACAATGGCAGAGTATTTTCGTGATGAAAAAGGGCTGGATGTGTTGATGTTTATCGATAATATCTTCCGTTTTGCACAATCAGGTTCAGAGATGTCAGCACTTCTTGGACGTATCCCTTCTGCAGTGGGGTACCAACCGACACTTGCTCGAGAGATGGGTGCGTTACAAGATCGTATTACCTCAACAAAAAAAGGTTCAATTACATCAGTTCAGGCCGTGTATGTACCTGCTGATGACTTAACAGACCCGGCTCCGGCATCTGTATTTGCCCACTTGGATGCAACAACGGTACTTAACCGTAAAATTGCAGAAAAAGGTATTTACCCTGCGGTTGATCCACTCGACTCTACGTCAAGATTGCTTGATCCACAAATTATTGGTGAAGAACACTATAGTGTTGCTCGCGGCGTTCAGCAAACCCTTCAAAAATATAAAGATTTGCAAGATATTATTGCGATTCTCGGTATGGATGAGCTCTCCGAAGAAGATAAAGCCACGGTTGAACGTGCTCGTAAAATAGAGAAGTTTCTTTCTCAACCATTCTTTGTTGCGGAGGTCTTTACCGGTGCTCCGGGTAAATATGTCTCATTGGAAGATACCATTAAAGGATTTAAAGGTATTTTAGATGGAGAGTATGATGATCTTCCGGAATCAGCGTTCTACATGGTTGGTGGAATGGATGAGGCTATCGCGAAAGCTGAGAAGTCTACAAAAAGCTAAGGATAAGCCATGGAAACATTACAGCTTCAAATTATGACACCCACGGGTCCCATCTTTGACGGTGAAGCTCTGAGTGTGACAATACCCGGAGAAGAGGGCGAATTTGG
>JALUJE010000074.1 GCA_027057185.1 Helicobacteraceae bacterium
TTTGGTAATGGTGTGGTTATTTAAGAGAGTTTTGGAGGGGCGCGTGCCTGAAGTGAAGTCGGAATCCGGGAGATGACGGCGACAGAGAGTTTGCCCTGAACCGGTGCGGAGAGAAAATCGACCGGCGCAAGTACCACCGCATCGTCAGGCGTATCGGCATAAGAGAGGGTCAATTTAATCAGACATATTTTACAGTCAGTGTGCTGTTTGAGATCGTCATGATGATGCAGTACACCAAACAATGTCGCCAGCAAATAAACAACAATAAAATATCTTCTCAGCCAGATTTGCATAATGTCTGGATTATAGCACCAACTTGATAAAAGTAAGTGTGTCTAATTAACCCGGGAGCCTCTGGAATGCCCTATTTTTCATCTCTCTGTTCTCCTTTGTGAAGAACTCTATGAACGATTCTGGCACTTTTACACCATTAAGATGTTGTCGTAGCAATAAAACCGTAAAAGCTCTGCATATTACAACGCTATGACCCGACTGTTTTTAAAAACGGTACTTACCCGTCCCTGAAGGGTCTCTCCATCATACAGTGAAAGTCTATTTTTTACATGTAAACAGTCATTGGGATTAAACACCACCGCATTGATGTTCTCACCTTCGGCAATAACCCCCTTCTCTCTGCCAATACTGCGTGCGGGATTCGTGACACACAGACGGACAAGATCGTGCATGCTGATCATGCCGCTGCATACCAGCTTGCTATAGTACAGGCTCAATGCCTCTTCGATGGCTTCTGAACCGTACTGCGCATCAAAAAAAGCCACATCTTTATTGACCGGTGATGCCGGTTGATGCAGCACACTTAACATATCAATCTGTCCGGATTTGAGAAAGCCCTGCAGTCGAAGCATGTCCTCATACTGTTGTAGCGGCGGATTTAACTTGGCAGTAGTATTAAACCCTTCACATGCCGCATCACTTAAAAGCAGATGGTGTAATCCTACTTCACAATAGACCTTAATGCCCTCCTCTTTAGCTTTTCGAATCATTTCAATAGAGCGTGGTGATGCAATAGACTTAAAGACAATATCAATATCGTAATGGCGTGCAATCTCAATCATTCGTGCCACATGCACACTTTCACCCAGCGGCGGAATACCGACCAGTCCCAGTTTGGTCGCCATTTTTCCCTCCACCATAACTCCGACACTAGAAAGAGAACTGTCTTGTGCCTTACAAAAGAGCGTAGCATCATACATTTTGACATATTCGGCAATACGACAGGCAAGATTATTACTGATCGCCGTTGTCATATAAGGTGCCAATGCCCCTTTTTTCAGCATAATGGCAATATTGCTAAGCGTCTCATCCTCTTTGGTTGCTGCAACCGTCGTCTCAATATTGGCTCCGAGTTTCTGTTTACGGTGCTTTTGTAAAAATTCCAGTACAATCTCGTTGTCAACTGCAGGGGTAGAGTTTGGCATCAATACCACCGTACCAATACCCCCTCTAAGTGCCTGTTGGGCAATACTGTCAAGATGCCTGCTGTTAAGATACCCATCCAAGAGTTCCACGTTGGTATCGACCAGACACGGCAACAGGTACGATCCGGCATATGACGTACGCTCATCTCCTTCAATGTGAGGGGCAATACGGACAATCTTACCGTCAATCACTTCCACATCACATTCTCGTTCACCATTACTGTCACACAACATGACGTCTGCAATAATCATCATCTCTACTTTTGATATAATTTTGATTATTCTACATCATCAAGGATTAGATTGAGATTTATTGCGCTATTTTTCACACTCTTTGTATCGCTTCATGCTACTATGACGCTTTATGAGAAGGGGCAAGAACTCTATTTTCAGAAAGGATGCAACGGCTGCCACGGCATTAAAGCCGGAGGCATGACCACCTACCCTGCTCTTGCGAATCGGGCCAAAGGTTTTCTCACATACAAACTCAAGCAGTTTCGTGATAAAATATCACAAAATCAACAGCAAAAGATGATGATTCCTTTTGCAACAGGATTGCGTGACAAAGAGATCGATGCGCTTACCACTTTTTTGAGCGATTTTGTTGATACGCAAGAAGAACAGTATGACAGCAGTTATGAGACATGGGGAGATGGAGGATCATGAAAGTTTTAGTCAGTGCCCTAGAACATTCTGCCAATGTTCATCTCGAAGCGTTACGTCATGAACTCTCAGATCGTGTCGAGTTCCTCGGCATCTTTGACAAAAAACTCGGAGAGCCTATTGTCGATTTAAGCACATTGGCGATTATGGGCTTTGTCGATGCCCTGAAAAAACTTCCATTTTTTTTCCGCCTCAGCTCACGCATGCTCGATCTTGCCGAACAGGCCGACAAAATTCTGCTTATTGACTCCTCGGGGTTTAATCTGCCACTGGCGAAAAAATTAAAAAAACGCTATCCTGACAAAGAGATTATTTACTATATTTTACCTCAGGCATGGGCGTGGAGACCAAAACGTATAGCACTCATCAACACAACAATCGACACCATAGCCTCCATTTTACCGTTTGAAAAAAGCTATTATCCAAAAAATTCTTCCATTCAGTACGTCGGACACCCACTGTTAGATGAAATACATGTATTTAAAAAGCAGCTCACACAAAGTGGAAAAATTGCCTTTATGCCCGGTAGCAGAAAAGGTGAAATAACCAAACTCATGCCCGTGTTTCAAAACCTTGCAACACGTTTTGAGGGTAAAGAAGCTGTACTCATTATTCCACCGCATTTTAGTGCCCAACAAATTGCAACACTCTATGGCGACCTCAGCGCTTTTACTCTCGCTTACGAACCCCATCAGGCACTTTATGAAGCAGAATTTGCCTTTATTTGCAGCGGTACTGCAACACTTGAAGCTTCACTTATCGGCACTCCGTTTATTCTTTCCTATATTGCCAAACCACTGGACTACTTTATTGGGTCACGTCTAGTGAAACTTGACTATGTCGGTCTTGGAAACATTATGTTTTCTAAAATGTGCGGCAGGCGCCTGCACGAAGAATTTCTGCAAGACGCCGTAACTCCGGAGAATCTTTACCGCGCCTACGAGGAGATGGACAAAACCCTCTTTTTCAATGATGCGCTACAACTAAGGGACTACCTTGAACACGGCAGTTCAGCTACGGTTGCCAGGCTCATCGAGGCGTAGCATATACATGTAAATTTCAGCCGTTCTTGACTACAATGTAATGGGTACATAAATTTCAGTACGTATTTTAGAAGGGTCACTCTCTTCAAATCCATTCAGATATTTTTCAAATGAGGGCTCATCTCTAAAGGTATATCGGCTCTGTTCTATCCATGCATATAGACCATACCACGCCTGTTCTGCCACCGCTTCATTTCCCATATACGATACCATGGCATAAGTTCCTCCGGCAACGGTTTTTGTGTCAAAACCATACTTTTTCAACTCGTTTACCTCTGCATCAGCCCATGCCAGTGCCGCATCATAGCGAATATTCTCTTCATCGGTGACTTGCGGGTCATCATGACAGATTCCCAACGCTTCGCCCTTGCCCTTGCTAAGACACATGTCAATGTCAGGAGGATTTTTAGCAAAAAGCCCCTCTAGGGCATACATTTTTTCACTTAGCTGTTTCCATGCAATTTCTGAACTACTCATATAGTTGCCCAATGCTCTTACAAATACGACAGAGACCTGTTCTCGTGTCACAATTTTAGGGGTTGTCATCATAATCTCCTTATAATGTTGCAGCAGTTGCTTAGAACTGCTTTTATAGGTAGTAGGAGTCGTACCAAACCGTGCCTTAAACGCCTTCAAAAAACCTGTTGGAGTCTGATAACCGGCATCCAATGCTATGGTAATAATACTTTTGTCCGCATACGTCATCTCTGTAGCGGCACGTTCAAGTTTTAAACGCGTCATATACGACCTGACCGACTCACCAATATGTAATTTAAAAATACGACAAAAGTGGAAATGCGAATAGCCCGCAATTTTAGCCAGCTGCATGACATCAAGTGTCTCATCAAGATGTTCTTCAATATAGTAAGCAACATACTGCATTTGGGTATTCATTAGGTTTTCCTGACTTTTGATAGACTTAGTATAGAAATTTTTCACCTGCGTGTCTCTTCCTAAATTGCTAACTTGCCCGCCATTTAGATGATTTTATAGAGTATTCTATATTAATAGCATAAATAGTAATAT
>JALUJE010000075.1 GCA_027057185.1 Helicobacteraceae bacterium
GGAGTATAGCCTGCTTCTATCATGACTTCAATCATCGCTTCCAGATTGACAGGATGATTAATATATGACATTTCAAAAAGAAGGTAATGGCTACCAAAAGTTAAAATATCAAATTGGGCGATGAGATTCATTAAATGGTCGTCCAAATAATATTCTGAAGCAATTTCAACTTGTATGTCAAGATGTTCTTGCGCGATGCGTTCACGCAACAGTGTTAAACCGTTTCGAAGTGTTTGTGAGTTATTGGCATAACGATGTGACATAATATGAGGAGTAGTAATGATTTTTTTGTATCCAAGATGATGGAATTTTTTTACTAACGCTATGGACTCTTCCATATTTTTGACACCATCATCGATACCCGGAATCAGGTGAGAATGGATATCAACAAATAGTTGAGGAGTCTCTCGTTGAGGTATAGTGGTAAGTGCTTCTGTCGATATTGCTTTATGTTGTGCCGCAAGTTTTTGTTTCAGTTTGAGTAGCCATACGATTAAGATGAACATCGCCAATATTAAAGCGAAAATTGTTGCATATAGGTACAAGATCGTTGGGGAATTTTCTTCTTGTTTTGGGAGGTTTTTTGTTCTAAGATATTTAGAAGATTCCGGATTTTGGATCTGTTTCGCTGCTGCCATTTTCACTGCTTTTTCAGGCGTGATGCTGGTGTCTTTTTTTTGAGGGTGTTCTAAGGGTGTTTCATTGGGAAGTTTTGTTTCTTCATACTGTTTTGTTGAATAGCTTGCAAAAGCATTGCTGTTGTACTCTCGTGCAATATGCAGAAGCGCGTTTAAAACTGTTTCCCGATGAATGGGTTCTATTGTTACGACAAAATATTTCCCTGAGGGGTAGCTATAGAGCTGGTACCCTTCTTTGCTTTGATGCGCCTGATAGTAACTATTGTGGTGGAATATTTGCGCTACTCTTTTTTTTGCCTGGAATGCTTGTTGTTGTGTCAGGTGGCTGCTTACCAATATTTTGTAAGCAGCTAACAAGGGGGTGTGCGTGAGCAGTACGACCCAAATCAGTAATATAGTACTACGCATTGGTACTCTTATGATTCCGATCGATGGGCTCTATCACTTATTGTAGTAGTTATGGGTATATCCGTAACCGTAACCATAACCGTAGCCATAGCCGAATTTTTTACCCATCTCTACACCGTTTAAAATAATACCGGAGCTCGATAGCTCTTGTTCTTCCACAAATCGATTAATGTTTTTGATAAAATCTTTTTTAGAGTAATTGGCCTTAAAGATGAAGAGGTTGATATCTGAGAGCTTCATTAAGATCATGGCGTCGGTGACCAAACCTACTGGAGGCGAATCAAAGATAATGTAATCATAACGTTCCAGCAGAGCATTGATGACTTCTTTAAAAGTGTCCGTCAATAACAGTTCTGAAGGATTGGGAGGTACCGGTCCTGCCGTCAGGACATCAAGGTTTTCTACCTGTGTTTTTTGTATGCTCTCTTCTAGTGTATTGTTTCCTGAAAGCAAGGTGCTAATGCCAAGATTGTTGGCAAGCTTGTACTTCTCATGAATGCGGGCACGGCGCATATCAAGATCAAGCAAGATGACTTTTTTGTGACTTTTGGCAATGATATTGGCCAATTCGGTTGAGATGGTAGTCTTTCCTTCACTCGGTATCGAGGAGGTGATGGTTAAAATTTTGGATTTTTGAGAACCTTGCAAAAATTCCAAGTTGGTTCGAACGACCCGAAGTGCTTCTTGAAACGGTTGAATATTTTTGCTGGAACTCAGGTGGGGGATTGCACCGTAGATAGGAATAGAAGTCAGACTTTCAATATCTTCTACGGTTTTAATGGTATTGTCGCGATAATTTCGTAGCAGCGCCAACATAATACCGAGAATCAGACCAAGAATAAACCCTACCACCATAATCATAAAGCGTTTGGGTTTAATAGGCTTTTCAGGTTCGATGGCTCGATCAATGATACGTGTTTCCGAAACGGTTGATGACTGGACTATGGCAGTTTCAGCTCGTTTTTCAAGCAAGAAGGAGTAGATTTTTTCATTTACCATAAAGTTTCGTGTTAGTCGTGAAAGATCTCGTTGCTGTTCGGGGAGATTCTCCATCTCCTGGGTATGTTTGTTAATAATATTGGTAAGCTGATATTTACGCTCTTTAGTACTGCGTATACTGCTTTGAATGGTTTTGACCAGAGAATTTCGAAGAGAGACTAGCTGCTGCGTTACTTTTTGAACATCCGGATGCAATTCGGTAAAATCAACGAGCAGGGAGTTGCGAAGACTACTGGCCTCCTGAATTTTCTGAATAAGAAGATTAATAGTAGAGCTGGTTTCTCTCTGAGTGACACCGAGGTCAATACCGGAAATATCATCATGCGTTTGAATATAGCGCAAGGTATTTTCGAGCACACTTAACTGCATGTCGAGTTCATAACGTTGACTCTCAAGTTCTGCCAGCTTGCCGGCAGTGATTTGCGCTTTATCTTCAATATCAACGACAATATTGGTTGCCTTATACTCTTGAAGCGTACTGGCAGAGCTTTGCAGTGTTTTATTGATCGCTTCGAGTTGTGTATCCAAAAATTTTAAGGTCTTTTCACTGCTCTGTGCTTTAAGGTCAATGGTTTCTTGAATGTAAGCATCTGCCACAGCATTAACAATCTCTTTGCCTCGAAGTGCGACGGTGTCTTCAAATCCAAGGTGCAATATGGTGCTTTTTGCAACGGTGCTTACGGATAGATTGGAGGCAATGAAGTCGTGCATGTCTTTGTCAGAAACAATGGTAAACGAGTAGTGGGGTTCGGTAAGGGCATAGACCTTTTGAATGCTGAGATTAAACCACGGAGTAACAATGGTCTCTCCGTAACGGTGGGTCTCATTGTAGCTGAGTGCAATATCTTTTTCAGGTAGCGGAGCCACTAGAGAGCGTAAAAATGTTATGAATTTCGTTTTTCCGGAAGGCTCTAGAATCAGTTGAAAATGTTCGTCATCAATAGGGATAAGCTCAAACGGCGTCTTGACACGCTCTCCAATAAACTCGGCTTTGACAACAAACGGGGATGTCTTGTAGAGCTCCGTTGTTTTATAGCGTTTGGTACTAAAATAGCGGGTATTGATGGGCAGTGTTTGAAGTGCCTTGGAGATGATATATCGTGATTGAATAATTTCAATCTCATTATCTAGGTTATTGCTCTCTTGCCCGAGTGCGAGTGCCATAAAGTCTTCTTGGGCGCCACGCGTTTCACTTTTTACGGAAATAGTAGTATCTGCCTGGTAGATATTTGGCGACAAATATGCAAAAACAATGGCGAACAGCGTGACAGCAAGTGTCACAAAAAGAATGGAAAACTTGTAGCGTTTTAGTGTTCGAAACAGTTCGCTTAAATCGATCTCATCCTCACTGACGGGCGCGGTAGTCGTTTTATCCTGCGTCATTATGGCTGACCCCAGACATTACTACGAATCGTAGTGATTTGTGTAAATGGATTGAGTATGGCTGAAATGAGCTGTAAGAACGGCATCTTCTCCTGAAAAGCTATATTGGAAGCCTTGCTGTCGCGGGCGGTCACAAATACAATATCGTTGGGTTGTAAAATGAGACTGGAATAGCGTATGGAGTTAAAATCGGTAAGATCGACTTCGCGTACTTCTGGATGACGCAAATTGCCACGAATAATTTTGATATTGGTGCGCTTGGCATCTACAGTCAAATCTCCCCGTGATGCCAATGCCTCAAAAAGTGTCATGGTACCATTGGTCACAAGTGTGACTCCCGGGTTTCTCACCTCTCCCAGGACAAAAAGGCGCTGATTGAGTATTTTCACCGCTACATAGGGGTTGCGCAGATATTTTTTGTATTCTTTCATCAGCTTTTGAGCTGCTTGCGTTTCAGTCAGACCGGTAATTTTAATAAGCCCTACCAATGGTAAATGTACCGTGCCGTCCGTTCCAATCAATACGCCTTCATCACCGACTCGTTGGGTATAAGCACGCTGTCCTCCGGTACTAAGTAGCTGATTGAGTTGACCAGAACCGGTAGAAGATTGGTTAAATGCAGTAATCTGTACCCGATCGCCTTTGGCAATTTTCCATTCGAAAAGTGCTTCTTTTTCATATGCTTCATCAGATACTTTGGTGACAATACTTTTTTCTTCTATATTATTACTAAAGCGATTAT
>JALUJE010000076.1 GCA_027057185.1 Helicobacteraceae bacterium
GAAAAAAAAGAGATTACCGACAACAACACTGCAACATCCATGATGAAAAAAATTGAAATTACCTCAGAAAGTGCTTCGACATCACCGGATGTAAACGAATATTTAGCTAAAATTCAAGCTATTATTTATGAACAGTTTTATCCTCCGATGAATAGTGCGGGTGATAGCGCCGTAATCTCCATTCGTTTGGATCGTTTTGGAACGTTGGTTTCTTATAGAGTACTGAGATACTCCGGAAATGATCTGTTCAATAGTGAGGTAGATCGATTGGAACGTCGTTTAAAGCGATTGACGTTTCTCAAGCATCCCGAAGGTAAAACCGAAAGTATAAAAATTATTTTAACATCACAGGAGTAGCGATGCGATATCTTTTAGGAATTTTTTTAGTAACACTATTGTTATCTGCCAATGACGCCACGATTGAAGTGATCAAAAAGGCAGATTCTTATGCTTCCATAGCGATCGAGGATGCTACCGAGTCATTTGAAACGGTTGCGTCCCGTCAGTTTTTCAAAAATATTGTTAGTGACATGAACGTACTGTCACTTTTCAATGTGGAGCGAAAGCATTATATCAATAACTATGATGACAGCAGTACTTCTCTCGAGACCCGAGCTTTTGATTATGTTTTACGTTATCGGCTACGTCATGGTGACCGTGATAATATTATGGTAGATATGAAGTTACTGCATAATGACAGCGTTATGATGGAAAAAGTGTATAAGATGTCGAAAAAAAATCTTTTGGTTTTTGTAGCGCACAGTATTGCCTACGATATTAACGACATGATGGGAGCAGCTCCGGTAGATTGGATGAAGAAGAAGGTGATCTTTTCCAAATTGACGGCGCCGGGGCGCAGTGAAATTGTCATTTCAGATTATACGTTAACGTATCAGCATACGATTATTAAGGGGGCACTCAATGTATTTCCCCAGTGGGCCGACAATAAACAGAATGCTTTTTATTATACGTCACTTTCAAAAGACATTCCGACACTTTACAAAATGAATCTGAAAACAGGAACAAAAGAAAAAATTGCCACTTCTGACGGGATGCTGGTCTGCTCGGATGTGAGTGATGACGGACGAAAGTTATTGTTGACCATGGCTCCTTCCGGACAACCGGATATCTATCTTTTTGATACGCTAAGTAAGCAAAAAAAACGTTTGACTACATACCGGGGTATTGATGTTAACGGGCAATTTATGGAAGATAACAAAATTGCATTTGTTTCCAATCGTCTGGGATACCCCAATATTTTTTCTAAAAAGCTCAATGGTGGTGGTGTCGAGCAGATGGTCTATTACGGACGGAGTAATGCAGCCTGTAGTGCTCATAACGAGTATGTCGTCTATAAATCGCGTGAGAGCAATAATGAGTTCAAACGCAATACGTTCAACTTGCATCTTATCTCAACCAAAACCGATTTTATTCGCCGCCTTACGGCTACCGGGGTTAATGAATACCCGCGTTTTTCAACCTCAGGAGACACCATTTTATTTATAAAAAACTATCAGCAGCAGAGTTCTGTAGGCATCATTCGTCTACAGGAGAACAAGAGTTTTTTGTTTCCTCTGAAGATTGGAAAATTACAGTCAATTGACTGGTGATGCATACAGGTATTATAGGTACCTGTAAATGATATGAGATATGCTTGATACGTATCAAGGACATAACAGTATAAAAATAGCTATTATTGTCGAAATATAAGGGGCGTTTCTTTGAATATTGATATTATCTTATATTTTCATATTCTCTCTGCAACGGCATGGATTGGTGGGTCATTGCTGTTGTTTGCTTTAGGGATTATTTTAAGAGATAAAGAAGCTCAAAAACAGGTCTATTTTTACCTGGGTCCCATCTACGGCTATTTTGAAACATTCTGGCTGATACTCTTGTGGATCACCGGCATTACCTTATTTGTCAACTTTGGATTTTACGAGTTACTCCGTTACGATCCCGATCATGTTTTGTCGCACTGGATGCAACATAAACTTATTTATGTTAGTGTGATAACAATACTAACATTTATTCATATGTTAATTGCGTTCAGGACTCATAATAATGACCGAAGTTTTTTTTTAACATTGGTTTCACGAGGCAGTTCATTACTGATTTTCTTTCTTAATTTAGGTATTTTGTGGGTTGCCATTCAAATTAGAAACATATTGTAACTCTGTATATAAAGTGTAAATGTTTTTTTGATATAATTATCGCAATTTTACGCAAGGTAGTTATATGAAAAACGTTCTAATGGTAAGTGCAGTTGCAGCATTATTGGTTTTAAGTGGTTGTAGTTCAAAGGATTCGTCTATTGAACCGTATGATAATAGTGGCGTTACCATTCAACCCGACACAAGCAGCAATGCCGACAC
Organism: Helicobacteraceae bacterium; assembly: GCA_027057185.1. Classification (GTDB taxonomy): domain Bacteria; phylum Campylobacterota; class Campylobacteria; order Campylobacterales; family Sulfurimonadaceae; genus QNZR01. Next base: position 2,376 of record JALUJE010000076.1, read on the forward strand.
GGAAGAGTTAAACGGTGAAGACGTTGTGGTGGTAGAAGGTACTGATGCCAATGAAATGACATTAAGTGCATTGGAGTCTCGTCTCAATAGTGTCCATTTTGCATTTGACAAATTCAATATCTCTTCTGAAATGCAAGATATTATAGATACCAACAGTCAGTTAGTCAAGAGTGATGCAAAAAACTACTCTGTGAAACTCGAAGGAAACTGTGATGAATGGGGCAGTGATGAATATAACTACGCATTGGGTCTCAAACGTGCCAATGCCGTTAAAAGCTCCATGATACGAGATGGAGTGAGCGCAGAACGTATCACGATGGTCAGTTACGGTGAGAGTAATCCGACCTGTACCGATAAAACTGAAGCATGTTGGGCTCAAAATCGTCGTGTTGACTTCAAGTTGCTTCCCTAAGTAGATGAAATATCTTTTAGTAGCTGCCTGTCTCATACCCGTTGCGCTTCTTGGTGCCGAGCCCTCAGCTTTTGGGGCAGGAAATATAGAGAGTGATGCGCCATATGGATTAACAGAGTCTGAACAGTATATTTTAAAGAATAAAAAGCGTCTTGAAAATATAAAAAAAGAGACACGAATGCAAGACAATAAAGTGGAAAGTATTCGTGAGCGAATGGATGGACTGCAGACAGTCATCGAAGGACTGAGTGTTAAGTCGCATCAAAATCGCCTTGCTCTTGAAGCTCTTGGCGGTGAACTCTCCAATGATGGAGACAATTCGCTAAAAGCCAAAATAGAGCAGAATCATGAGGATATTGTAAAGCTCAAAGAAGCGCTACGGGGACTCTCTGAAATGCTTGATACAATTCACAACAACTATCTGACTAAAGATGATTATAACCTTTTGGTAGATGAAGTGAATGATCTAAAGCAGAGTCTTGCTACAACATTGAAAAGTTCCAAACGTTCGAAAACGCCACTTTCTAGCATGAGCAGTCAAACGGTGGCACAGAAAGCACAGGCATTTTTCGATAAGAAATATTATACGGACGCCATTCGCTACTATGAGCATCTGATTAAAAAGAACTATAAACCGGCATATGCGTATTATATGATTGGTGAAATGAATTTTCGACGTAAAAAATATAAAGAGGCACTCTCCTATTTTAAAGAAAGTGCCTCGCGATATGACAAAGCAAAGTATATGCCGATACTGATGTTGCATAGTGCCATATCCATGGAGAAGATGGGCGATGGTGATAATGCACAATCTTTTTACAGTGCTATTGTAGCCAAATATCCCAACTCAAATGAGGCAAAAGAAGCTGAAAAACGGATGCGATAACTTTTTTTCAGCCAGAGAATAGTTTTCTATGATAAAATCCGAAAAAATTATATAATCAAGGTAATAGTATGGCAATTGAAGCAAATCAAATTGTGTCTCTGGAGTATGAGGTACGTGATGGAGATACAGTAGTTGACAGCAATGTCGGTGGAGCACCGTTAGTATTTATGTTTGGAAAAGGTCAAATTATTCCAGGGCTTGATGTTGGTTTTTTAAATATGAGTAGCGGCGAGAAGGGTGATGTTCTTGTCAAGTCAGCTGATGCGTATGGTGCGTACAATGAAGAAGCAAAACAAGAAGTGCCTAAAGAACAGTTTGCAGGCATTGAATTAGCCGAAGGTATGACCCTGTACGGTCAGGGCGAGGATGGCGGTACGGTACAGGTTATTGTCAAAGAGATTGGTGACGAGTCGGTGATTGTTGATTTTAACCATCCGTTGGCCGGTAAAGATCTGATG
>JALUJE010000077.1:0-6360 GCA_027057185.1 Helicobacteraceae bacterium
TTACTGCTGTTTAGTGCCGTTAGTCTGCTCTATTACTATAAAGAGCGCAATCGCCTGTTTCAGGAACTAAAAGTAGCCAATAAACTGGAGTATGCAGAGTGCCAGCATATGAATAAGATTTTGGGTCTGGGCGATACCTGTGAAATGAAAATTATTGATAAGATCGACGGAGTTGAAACTATTTATCGCGATATTGCCATAGCCTGTGTGGTGCTTATGTTGTTTTTGTTACCGAGCGGATACTATTTGGCCATGATGTCACTGCGTCCCATGCGAGAATCTATTGAGACCATTGACAGTTTTATTAATGGTATTGTCCACGATATCAATACGCCGCTGAGTGTCATTAAACTCAATGCACAAACCCTGCAGTTGCGTCTTAAAGAACAGGAAGTTCAGGAGCAAAATCAGCGTATACTTCAGGGGATTGATGACATAGAGTCGTTAGAAGAACAGTTACTTTTTAGTCTTAAAGCGGAGCGTTATGTGCTCAATACCTCAGAGTTCGATTTGCATGAATTCTTAAGAGAGCGGCAAACGTTTTATAATGACGTACGTAAAACAGTACATGTCAGTTATGCAGGGTCCGTTTTACATGTAAAAGCCGATAAGCCATTGATGAAACGAATGATTGACAATATAGTACTTAATGCCATAAAATTTTCTTCAAGAGATTCTGAAGTGAAGATACAACTTCACGGTGAACAGCTTATTATTGAAGATTACGGTATTGGAATGAAACATCCTCAGGAGGTTTTCAATAAGTACTATCGGGAAGATCAGGGCAGTAAAGGGTTGGGCTTGGGACTCTATATTGTCGCTTCTGTGGCGGCATTGCATCAGCTGACGATTGATCTGAGAAGCAAATCGCAGATTGGAACACGATTTGTGATTGATTTAAAAAATATAAAAGTGATCTAATATGAAATATGTAATGATTATCATTGTGATGGGTGTATGGCAGTTGCAGGCCATCGAGTTAAGTTTTACCAGTTTGCGACTTGAAGAGAAAGCTCTGGTGCTCAATGCCTTTAAAAAACTCTATAAAGAGCGCCGTCATATTCATAAAAACATGCGTCAGGTGCTCAAACATTCACGGGCTAAAAATTTACAAAAAAACCGTCTCTCGTTTTTTCAGCCAAAGATGCCTAATAGCCTGAACTACAATGAAGAACATCCGGTAGAAACCAATGGTGTGCTAGTAATGTTACAAACGCCGTGCGGTGATGCATGTATTTTACCTTCACGTCCCGATGCTGAGGGAAATACTGATGTATTACCTTCGGGAACCGATTCTGGCGGAACGTATGACGATGGTAGTATACCTTCCCAAGATGATCAGGGCAGTGTACCTTCCAACGATGAGCAGAGCGGTGTGCGCCCAACTACGATTAGTCCATGGGCATTACGATAATGCAGGTTTTGTATCTGGTAGTATTATTGTGGTGCACGACGCTGTTATCGGCTTCTTTGTTGCATACGCTTGATATTGACACGACGATGATTCTGCATAACGAGAGTGAGCAGATGAAAGGAAGAGATGGCGATGATACGCTCCCCAAAGAACGTAATAGCTACAGTACGTTATATGCTCAGCTGCTTCTTGATTATGACATAACGGAAGATATCTTCCTTTCTGTAGGGGCAAAAGCCAATGGAATTATTACAGAGGACACCTATACGACACCGCAATATTTACGGGGAAAGATGAATTCGGACCTGCTAAATAGGGCACTAATCAGTGAAGCATCGATGAATTATGACAATGGAGTATTGGCGCTGGTAGCGGGTCGGCAGAGTGTGGACTATGACTGGTTATTGGGTAGTGTCGATGGTTTTTTGGCTATGGCAGGCAGCGACGAATCTTTGAGTATGCGGCTGTTCTGGTTTCAAGACTATACTATTTTACAATACAATTATTATGCAAAAATTAAAGATATCAATGAAAACAAAGGGATGTACGGTGCCATTGTAAAAATAAACCATGAACCAGTTGACATCTCCTTATTTAGCTACTATGTTCAGGATTTGCGTCATATTTTCGGAGGACACTTTAACCTTATTTATGATCGTTTCGGCATGAACATCAGTTATAGTGAAGCCCGGGCACTGAGTTTGGCATCATATCATTATGATGAGAGTTTTTTCAATATGTCGTTGGAGTTTTTATACCGTCAACATTATGTTGAAACGGGATTCTCTCAAACAGGAAAAAATGGTCTGCTGGCAATGATACAGATGGGCAGTTTTATGTTTGGACAGTTTTATTTGAGTAATCAGGTTGACCGTGAAAATGCGCTGAATGGATTTATGAAATATATTTATGCCAATCGGCAGTGGCGTTTTGAATGTATTGGGGGTATGACACAATATGACAATAACTTTGTACGCGTTGCAAAGCGTCTGTATGCTTATGAACTCGACTTGTATCTTAAATACAAGATAAGTGCTGAATTTTCTGCGGATGTCGGTGTGATGTTAATGGATGTTGATGAGCATGATCCGCTTCAGGTCGATCAAAACTTGTTTATGCTGAATCTGGTTTATAGTTATGAAAACTATTAAGCTATTGATCTATACCGGCGTCTTGACCGTAGCACTTATTGCTGCGCAACATCTTCTAAAAGAGGTGCTTTTACTCTATCAAAATGATCATTTGCGAGGGAATGCAGATGCCTTGGCACTACTACAGAGGGAGGCGTTGCAGGGCAATCAGAATGCCTCATTTTTGCTGGCAACGGCTTACCACAATGGGAAAGCCGGTGAGGTCAATATTAACAAAGCACTCTATTGGTATAGAGTGTCAGCGTACAACGGTGATGCCGATGCCATGCTGATGTTGGGATGGATCTATTACAAACAACCCAGAAACCTGGAAGTCAATCTGCGAAAAGCCCGTTATTGGTTTAAGCGTTCTGCAAGCAAAGGCGTTGAAGAGGCCGTTGAAATGTTGGACATACTGGGACAATAGAACGTATTCTACATTGTTTCTGCATCTTATAGCGCTATACTGTTTATGTGAAAATTAACACAAGGATGAGAGTCATGCGAATGATTGTGGTTTTGACTATGGTGTTTTTGGCTATTGTATTTGCCAATACCACCATTGAATTAAAAAAAGGATGGCAGCTTGTTGGAGTGCCGATGGCGCTATCGGACATGTCTGTTTTTGACAATAAGGATGTTGAAATTGTCTGGGGATTTGACGGAGCAACTCAAGCTTGGAGCGGGTATTCACCCGATGTCAATATCAGTCAAAAAATTCAAGAGAATTCGCTGGCGCTACTGCAGACTCTGGAGCCGTGGCAAGCCGTATGGGTTTTTAGCAGTAACAACTGGAAGCTAACTCTTGATACATCTAATGTATCGACTGTGGCACGAAACAGCGAGATAAAGCTTTATAAAGGGTGGAACCTTGTTGAAGTACCACAGCAAAGTGTCGTTTCTGAAGGCTTTTTTGATGATGCCGTGGTATGGAAATACAGTAAGAATCAGCAGTGGAAAGTGAATGAGCCAGCGCTGAATTTTCCTTCAATAGATGCTATTACAGCAAGTGAGGGCTTATGGGTCAAAAGTGAGACAACACGTACTATTGATATTGGTAAGACACTTTCAAAACTGCATACGTTTCGTGATAAATCCTCCATGTTGGCATATATCCGAAAAATGCTTCAGATGCAAAGCTACTATCCATATGTTATACTGGACACTCCTGAGCTGGATGCTTCCGATGGTAATGATGCTCTACAGTCTGGAAGTGTGAGCAGTAATCCTGAAAGTACCACCAATGCAACAGGGACTAACCTACAAGAAGCGGGAGTAGATGAGAGTGACATTCTTAAGCATGACGGTGTCCATCTCTTTAGTGCCGACAATACCAAGGGACGGATTGTTGTTACCTCCTTTGAGAAGCTTACGGCGCAAGACTACGTCCCTCTGACGCAGATTGATATGAACGGTAGCAATATTGCTGCGATGTATCTGCACAATGATCGATTGGCAGTACTTTCTAATACGGCATATTATTATATTAATGATGTTAATGATGCTGCTGAAACCGCGATGGGAACATCAATTGTTTCTAATTCCAATGAACGTTTTAGACTTGATATTTTTGATGTCTCAGATATTCAAAATATCGGTACGGTAGCATCGTATGAACTCGATGGCAATTATCGGGATAGTCGCCTCATTGAAGGACGTCTGTTTTTAATTAGCCAGTTTACACCGCATATTACCAATGAATATCCAAAGCTATATGTCGATACGGTCTGTACAACACTGCGTCCTACTGATGGATTAGAGTGTTCTTCTAGCAATGACACCGTGGTGTCTGATAAACCGACATCGGCATTACAAGCATTGACAACGGACTGCAATTATGATGTTAAAGCATGGAATAGCAACCGTTGTTATGAATATCAATATGATGAGCAGGGTGCTTGGAAGTATGATTATGATCATCCGAGTGTCATTAGTGAAAAGCTGATACCCTCCATGAAAATTAACGGACGTAGCAGAGCTTTGGTAACGCCATCAAAGTTTTATGCGCCTTATAAGCTGGATCAACGTGCCGGCATTACCTCTATTAGCAGTATTCTTATGAGTGATGGAAGCTATGGTGAGAGTGTCTCCTTTTTAGGCAATACTTCGAACTATTATGCTTCTACTGAGGCATTGTATCTGGTGTCTGGAGAATACCCGATGTTCTTTGACTATGTTCACGCCAAAGAGCAGCAGATGATCTATAAATTTGCCCTAGGCAGTGCTATCACCTATGAAGGTCGCGGCTTTGTAGAAGGACGTATGCTCAATCAGTTTAGTATGAGTGAATATAATGATTATTTACGAGTGGCCACGACAGTTGGTGCCTCATGGTGGAGTACAGAGACGACAAACTCTGTGTATACTTTGAAGAGTGTTAATGAGGCACTCCAGGTAGAAGGAACGCTCAGTGGCTTGGGAAAAGCCGGTGAGACTATCCATGCCGTCCGTTTTATGGGAGATCGTGGTTTTGTGGTGACGTTTAAACAAACCGATCCGCTCTATACTCTTGATCTCAGTGATCCTGCCAAGCCTACAAAAATCGGAGCGCTAAGTATTCCGGGACTGTCACGATATTTACATGTTGTCGATGAGAATCGTATTCTTAGTATTGGACGTAATGCTGATGCTTCGGGGCGGCAACAGGAGCTTCAGGTGCAGCTTTTCGATATTTCCGATTTTGCCAATCCACGGCTTGCAGATAAGATTCAAATTGGTAGCAAAGGGAGTTACAGTGAAGCTGAATACAATCATAAAGCTTTTGCTTATCGCAAGAGTGATTTGATGTTTGGATTACCGTATCAAAACTATACGGAAGGTGTGTACAAAAACAGCAGTGAAAATTTTGGTATCTATCAGATTGAAGGTATGCAGATCAATGCACTGCACACCCTAACGTCCCCGAACCAAGAATGGGGGAATGCTGGACGTGGTGTTATTTTTGATGCCGACGGGCATACTTACGGAGCACTCATTAAAGGTGCTCATATGATCTGTGATACAGTACAATAAAGGAGCGTGCGATGAAAACAATAATAACCATAGCAATAATAGTTACATCACTCTTAACGGGGTGTGGAGGCGGTGGTAGTGCGGCACAGTCTGAGCCTTCTATAACGCGACAGAATGCACCGCAACCTAATGTGAACAATGATGCACTTCGTCCACCGAAGCCGCCGTCAATCTAGATAAAATCTTTGGGGTCGGCATCGGAAAAATGCCCCCATTTTAGTTTGGCACCGCCAAGCAGGTGAACATGCAGATGCTTGACCTCCTTACCTCCGTTATTACCGATATTGGTAATCAGGCGGTATCCGGAGTGATCGACACCCATCTCTTTGGCAACATCTTGCAAAAATGGTGTCATCTTTGCCATTACATCACTGCTGACTTCATTGAAACTTTCTACATGTATTTTTGGAATGACTAAAATATGTACAGGTGCTTTGGGGTTGAGATCATGAAAGGCGAGAAAATCATCACTTTCTAAGACAGGGTTGGAGGGAATCTCTTTGTTGACAATTTTGCAAAAAATGCACATCACATTTCCTTTAGGTTGGGTAATAGCATTATTGTATTCATTTCTCTCTTCAGAGCCTCTTAAATAGATTTTCTATAGAATACGCACAATATTTGGGGCGGATGCCCTTAAACAGGTGGTTGAATTGAAAGAGTGGTACGATAAAATAGATGCCGTAGAATGTGTCGATGATCTCGAAGCCGTGCGCATTGCTATTTTTGGTAAAAAAGGGGTATTGGCTGCCGAATTTGCCAAAATGAAAGCTGCATCCAACGAAGAAAAAGCGGTGATCGCCA
>JALUJE010000077.1:6370-12389 GCA_027057185.1 Helicobacteraceae bacterium
TGACACAAAAAAAAGAGATACTGCAGCTTCATGAACTTGAAAAGGCTATGAAAGCCGAAGCGATTGATGTGACACTCTATTCAACCGCCTCGCAAAGCGGCTCACTGCATCCGGTTATGGAGACGATGGATCGTATCGTCGAGTATTTTAGCGCCATGAATTTTGCGGTACATACCGGACCGATGATTGAGGATGATTTTCATAATTTTGAGGCGTTAAACTTACCCAGATATCATCCTGCGCGAGACATGCAAGATACCTTCTATTTTCAAGACGACATGTTACTGCGTACCCACACCTCACCGGTACAGATACGTACGATGCTACAGAGTCAACCTCCCATTCGCATGATTGCTCCGGGTGCCGTATTTCGTCGGGATTATGATTTAACCCATACTCCGATGTTTCATCAGGTGGAAGGTCTTTTAGTAGATGCAGTCGGACGTGTCTCTTTTGCCAATTTAAAATTTATATTAGAAGACTTTCTACACTATATGTTTGGTGATGTTGCCGTACGGTTTCGTCCAAGTTTTTTCCCTTTTACCGAGCCTTCTGCAGAGGTAGATATTAGCTGTATTTTTTGTGAAGGCAAGGGGTGCCGCGTCTGCTCAAAAACAGGTTGGCTCGAAGTATTGGGTTGCGGTATTGTCGACTCTAACGTATTTCATGCAGTCGGTTACAATGAGGTGAGCGGTTATGCTTTTGGTTTGGGAGTGGAGCGTTTTGCCATGCTGATTCATCGTATTGGTGATTTGCGTGCACTTTTTGAAGGGGACGTACGATTATTGGAGCAGTTTAGATGATAGTAACAAAACAGTGGTTAAATGAGTGGATTTTCCTAGATGACATTACTACGCAGGAGCTACTTTCTACCTTAAATTCCGTGGGTCTGGAAGTAGAACGCCATGAACGTTTTAGTGTACCGCAACACGTTGTAATAGGTAAGGTACTCTCTTGTGAAAAACACCCCGATGCCAATAAGTTGCACGTTTGTCGTGTCGATATTGGCTCAGCCATCTGTCAGATTGTTTGTGGGGCTGCCAATGTTCGTGAGGGACTTTATGTGGCTGTGGCGACCATAGGAGCACACATGCCATCGGGCATGGTAATTCAACCGGTAGCGCTTCGTGGAGTTGACAGTGAAGGGATGCTCTGTTCGGCAAGCGAAATAGGTTTACCACAACTCTATGACGGCATACTGGAGCTCGATGAGAGCATCGGTACACTCGAACTCGGTGTAGCGCTTTGTGAAAACGTCTATTGTAATGATGACCTGATTGAGATTGAGTTGACGGCCAATCGGGGTGACTGTCTGAGTATTAACGGAATTTGCCGTGATCTTTGTGCAGCATTCAATATTGAATTTCGAGAGCAGCACAAAAAGCATGTCGAAGATAACGGGAAAGGAATCGGTCGTCTGGCACATCTGGTACATGAGGATGTCACGGATGTTGATGTGTGCTACAGTGCTTTGGAGCTCTCTTCTGTTCAGTTGCCTTTACTGGTGAGACTTCGCCTGGCGCTTATTGAAGAGCAGCGTGAGAATGATCTGGAGTCTCTGCTCTTTTATGCTACCTACTGCAGTGGTGTGATTTTACGAGCCTACTGCAGAACGTTTTTTGACACTCATGAGGGAGTCACACAGCTGCGTCTTTCTCGGGATAATACCGGTTTTACAACGTTAAAGGGAAAATCGGAGTCGGCTTCTGTCATCGGTGTCAATCAGAATCAAGCATCAATGTGCACCCATGCTAAAGGGACGCTGATTGTGGAAGCAAGCTACATTGCACCCGATACCATATCAAAACTGATGCATCATCATAATATACCTGCTGATGGACTCTACTACCGTACATCTCGTGGTACCGACAGTCATCTTGAATTTGGTCTTACAACAGTATTGGAGCTCTTTGCATGTTGTTGTGATGCTTCGTTTTACCGGGGGGTTCTGCAGTTACTGCAGCAACGTAAACAGACAATTGTCGCTATCACATTAGATGAGATTAATGCCTGCATCGGCAATGCGGTGAAAAAAGCGAAAATAATACAGATACTTCAGAACTTGGGCTTTGATCTCTCCAAATCCAGTGGTAATGATTTTGTTATTGAAGTACCGTTGTACCGTCATGATATTGTCAATAAACAGGATATTGTCGAAGAAATCGTACGGCTCATCGGTATTGACAATATTGTTTCAAAACCTTTTGTTTTTGCGGAACAGAACCGTTTTAACAGTGATTATGAGCGCTATAAAAAACGCCAATACTATCGACATAAAGCGGCATACAGCGGATTTTTTGAGAGTGTTCATTTTATATTTAATGAACGTGCTACGCTGGAGCATTTGGGATTTACATGTATTTCAAAAGAGCAGGATCTTCTCAATCCTATCACGGCAACACTGGATACTCTAAGACCGACGTTGATGCTCAATCTTCTGGAGTCGGCAAGTCTGAATGCCAAGTCGGGGAGAAAGCGTATTGCACTTTTTGAAATCGGTTCAGTCTTCAATGCCCAGCGGGAAGAATCGTTAAAGATGGGATGGATTCTTTCGGGGGTGAGCGAACGTGATGCCCTGAGTAACGCAGGAAAGCCGCCACTGGTTGATTTTTCTTATGCGGTAGAAAGTGTTGCATCGGTTATTGGCGATATTGAATTGCGTCCTTTAGAAGAGATGACACATACTCTAGCACACCCGTATCAACGTGCTAGAATGATTCAAAACGGCAGGGTCATCGGTGAGCTTTTTAAACTGCATCCGACGATTCAGCAAGAGTATGATCTGCCAGACACCGTGATGGCCGAAGTGGACTTTACTTTGTTGCCATATGGTCTTAAAAAGGCAGAAAATTACTCAAAGTTCCAAACCTCTTACCGGGATTTAAGTCTGCTAATGCCAAATACTTTAGCTTACGATACCGTTAAAAAAGTGATTGAAGAGCATGCCAGTGATGAGGTGGTACGGTTTTATCCTATTGATAGATATAACGATGCCTCATTAGGTTCTGATGTGAGTATGACATTGCGTTTTGTATTGCAGTCAGATAAAAAGACTCTTGAAGAAGAAGATATTTCCACTTCAATGGATGGCATTCTTCATGCACTTGGAGAGACGTTGGGATTGACACTGCGATGAAAACATGTACCATTGAACCGGTTACCGCTTTTATGCTGAGTACCGATGCCATTGCACCGGATAAGTCCATCTCTCATCGTAGTGCCATGTTTGCTATGTTGGCACAAGGGAGCTCCCGTATTGAGAATTATCTTCGCGCAGAAGATACCATGAATACTCTGGAGATCGTAAAACATTTGGGGGCAACAGTAGAAGATGACGGCAATATTATTACCATCACATCTGAGGGTATCAGCGAGAGTGAATCTATTCTTGATTGTGGAAATTCCGGAACGGGAATGCGGTTGTTTTGTGGGCTTCTAGCATCGGCTACAGGACATTTTGTGCTTACCGGCGATACCTATTTGCGCCGTCGTCCCATGAAGCGAGTGACTGAGCCGCTTCGTAATATCGGTGCCAAGCTCGATGGTCGGGAATATGGGAATTTAGCACCATTAAGTATTCGTGGAGCCTCATTGAAGGCATTTGAATATGAAAGTATGATTGCTTCGGCACAGGTGAAGAGTGCCATGATTTTAGCGGCACTTTCTGCAGATGGAACCTGTACCTACCGTGAACCGGAGTTGAGTCGTGACCATACGGAGAGAATGCTTCGAGGTATGGGGGCACAGTTGCATGTTGATGGACTGGTGACGACGGTTGAGCCGATGCAAGGACTGTTGTCGCCTTTGGATATTCGTATTCCGGCTGATCCTTCTAGTGCATTCTTTTTTGCCGTTGCTGCAGCGATTATTCCCGGAAGCGACGTGACAATCGAGGGTGTGACGTTGAATAAAACACGAATTGAAGCGTTTAAAGTCTTAGAGGCTATGGGCGCAGATATTTCCTATACGCTCAAAGAGGATCGGTATGAGCCCATAGGCGATATACAGGTAAGATATGCTCCACTTCACGGCGTGGTTGTTGAGAAGAATATCTCATGGCTAATTGATGAACTGCCGGCACTCTCTATTGCTTTTGCCTCTGCTGAGGGTACTAGTATTGTGAAAAATGCCGAAGAGTTGCGCGTGAAAGAGAGCGATCGAATCAGTACGGTGGTAGGTAACCTAAGAGCATGTGGCATTGATGTCGAAGAATTTTCAGATGGTTATTGTGTTACGGGAGGTGTCTTGCAACGTGCCTGTGTATCAAGTTATGGTGATCACCGCATTGCCATGAGTTTTATTATCGCCGGACTCAAATGCGGCATGGAAGTAGAAGATATTGCCTGTATCAATACGTCGTTTCCCAATTTTTTTGAACTTTTAAACTCCATTACGGGGGTGATGTATGCGCATTAAACTTGCTCAAAAGTATGGATTCTGTTTCGGGGTGAAGCGCGCCATTAAAATTGCCGAAGAGAACCAGAATTCTGCAACGTACGGGCCACTCATCCACAATGCCAATGAGATTGACCGTCTCAAAAAAAATTTCAATGTTGCACTTACGAATGATCTGAATGATTTTCAAACGGGTGATACCGCAGTAATTCGTACTCATGGCATTCCTAAAGAGGAACTGTCACAACTGAAAGCGCGTAAGGTTGATGTCATTGATGCGACCTGTCCTTATGTGACCAAACCACAACAAATCTGTGAAGAGATGAGTCGGGAGGGTTACAGCATTGTAATTTTCGGTGATGAAAAGCATCCTGAAATACGAGGTGTCAGAAGTTATGCCAATGATGCGGTCGTCGTAACGGATATTGATAATCTTAAAAGATTGCATCTCAAAGAGAAAATTGCACTGGTCGCCCAGACTACCCGAAAAGTCGATGAATATATGAAGATTGCCAACTATCTAATTCCACGTTACAAAGAGGTGCGGGTATTCAATACTATTTGTAATGCAACCTTTGAAAATCAGGAGGCAGTTGAAGCACTTTCCCATGAAGCAGATGTCATGATTGTTATTGGTGGGAAAAATTCGTCAAATACCAAGCAACTTTTTAGCATTGCTTTGAGCTATTGTCCTGAGAGTTATCATATTGAAGATGAGAAAGATCTTGAGGAAAAATGGTTTCATAACAAAAAGCTTTGCGGTATCAGTGCCGGAGCATCAACCCCGGACTGGATTATTCAAAATGTTGTGAATGCTATTGAGTCGTTAGCACATTAGTAGCTTCATTTTTTACATATTGACTCGTAAACCCCTTTAAAGCGTCTTTAAATTTTAAAATTCATGGAAAAACCAGTAGTTTTAGTGTATAATCAGCCAATTTTTATGTAACAGGGGTTTAGGTATGGCTTTCGATAACGAAGCATTAGAAGAGGAAAATTTTGCAGAGATGTTTGAGGCATCGTGTAAAGAACAGGAGTCAAACAGGATAGCTGAGGGCGAAATTGTAGAGATTCAAGAGGATGAGAACAGAGCTCTGGTCGGTGTAGGTGAGAAGCTCGAAGGTATTCTTTCGTTAGATGAGATTCGTGATGCAGAGGGGAATCTAAAACTGGGTGTCGGCGATGCCATTACAGTGATGATTACGGGACACTATAATGAGCGTCCAAAAATTTCTCATGCAAAAGTACTTGAACAGCAGAAAACGGTTGAGTTTATCAATGCTAATAAGGACGACTATGAACACCTCATTATTGAAGGTGTTGTAACCAAGAAAAATAAAGGTGGCTATATTATTGAATCGGACTCGGTCAATTTCTTTATGCCAAAATCGCTCGCGGCATTTAAAGATACCGATCAGGTAGTCGGTCGTACTATTAAAGCCCAGGTGGTAAAACTTGATCCAAGTGACAACTCTATTGTCGTATCGCGCCGTAAGCTGTTCAATGAAGATCGTAAACGTAAAAAAGAGATTATTGACAACCTGATGGAAGACAATAAAGTGGTTGAAGGGGTTATCAAAAAAATCACCAGTTACGGTATGTTTGTTGATGTTGGCGGTGTTGA